>JBGASI010000082.1:0-13271 GCA_044229815.1 Vicinamibacteria bacterium
ATCGGCATGCCGCAGTCTAGCCCAGCCGGCCCCGAGGCCGATAGCGCGCCCGGACCTGCCCCGGCAGCCCCCGCCGCTAGGATGTCGCTGCCGACGCCACGGACCGGCGCCGGAACGTCGTCCGACAGCAATCGCCGGCCCCTCTCCCGACCGGCCGACAACCCGAGGAGGTTGTGATGCGCGTGGTGTTCGTGGAGAGGGAGAACGCACCGGAGCGGCTCGTGTGCGAGGCGGAGATCGTCTTCGAGGCGGAGGCCGGTCCGCTCGGCGGGATGAAGCTGGTCGGCTTCTCGCTGTGGCGCTCGCCGGAGGGCGAGGTCTACGTGACCTTCCCGAGCCGGGCCTTCGGCACCGGCAGCGACCGCCGGTTCTTCGACTTCCTGCGCTCCGTGGAGGGGCAGGCGGCCGACGCGAAGCGGGTCAAGGCGTGGGTGCTCGAGGAGTTCCGCGCGAGCCGCGCGGTCGCGGCCTGAGCGGCGCCCGGTCCCGTCCGGACCCTGCTGCGGCCCCGGCCGGTCCGCCGGGGCCGCAGCCTCCAGCCCACGGGCTGCCGGGCCGTTTCTTTGACCCACCCGTGGGCGCGTGGGAGAATCGAAAAGGAGGAGCCCCCCGCCGTCATGTCGATCCTCGTGTTGCTGCTCGTCGCCTCCGCGGCCCAGGCCGTCGCCCCGCCGCCCGCCGTCGCTCCGCCCGCGGCCAGCCTCGCACCGGGCGCCCGCGCCGAGGCCTACTACTACTACAGCCTCGGCCTGCAGGCCCGCCTCAGCGGCGACTCCGAGGAGGCGCTCGCGCAGTACCGGCGCGCGCAGAAGCTCGACCCCGGCTCGTCCGCGATCCGCGTCGAGGCGGCGCGCCTGCTGCGGGAGCTGGGCAAGCTCGACGAGGCCGCCGCCGAGGCCACGGCCGCCGTCGCGCTCGACAAGGACGACGCCGACGCCCACCTCGTGCTCGCCCAGCTCGCGCAGGCGCAGGTCGGCGGCCCCGACGCCGAGGGGGCGATGCGCCGCGCGGCGGCGCAGTACGAGGAAGTGGCCCGGATCCGCCCGACCGACGGCCAGTCGCTGCTCGTGCTCGCGAGCCTCTACGGCCAGCTCCAGGAGCACGTGGCCGCGGCTCGTGTCTGGGAGCTGTACCTGGCGCTCGACCCCGGCAGCTTCGAGGCGCACGTGCAGCGCGGCACGCACCTGCTGCTGGCGGGCGAGTCGGAGAAGGCGGCCGCGGCGCTCAAGACCGCGCTGGAGCTGGAGCCCGGCTCCGCCAAGGCATACCAGATGCTCGGCGACATCTACGCGCGCGCCGAGCAGGCGGACCAGGCGGTGCTGCACTACCGCAAGGCCCTCGAGATCGAGCCCGACAACCTGCGCATCCGCCTGGCGCTCGGCGAGGTGCTCGTGCAGGCGAAGCGGCCCACCGAGGCCCTGGCGGAGGCCGCCGCGGTGCTCAAGAGCGACGGCGCCAACCGCTTCGCGCTCGACCTGAAGGGCCGCTGCCTGCGCGACCTCAAGCGCTACGACGAGGCCGACACGGCCGCGACCGCCCTCGTGGCGGGTGACCCGGGGGACCTCAAGGCGGCCTTCCTGCGCATCACGATCGCGGAATCGCGGCGCGACTTCGCGAAGGCCGTGGCGCTGATCGAGGAGGTCCTCGCCCGGCCGCCCGCCAAGGACGAGGAGGGCGAGGGCAACCAGCGGATCTTCCTGCTGCACCTCGGCTTCGCCTACCAGCAGCTCGAGCGCTACGCGGACGCCGCGGCGGCCTTCGCGCGCGCCAAGGCCGCCGGCGACCCGCCCGACGCGAACCTGCTCAGCTTCCATGCCGAGGCGCTGTACCTCGCGAAGCAGAAGGACGAGGCGCTCGCCGCGGTGCGCTCCGCGCGCGAGCGCTTCCCGGACGACGTCGACCTGACCGGCCTCGAGGCGACCCTGCTGCGCGAGAAGGGCGACACCGACGCGGGCACCACGCTGGTCGAGCGGATGAGGCAGCGCGCCCCCGAGGACGCCAAGGTGCTCGGTCGCGTCGCGGACTTCTACCGCCGGGCCGGGCAACTGCCGAAGGCCGAGTCGACGCTGCGCCAGGCGCGCCGGTCCGAACCGAAGAGCCTGTCGGTGCTGTTCCAGCTCGGCGCCGTGCTCGAGCGCCAGAAGCGCCACGAGGAGGCGGAGGCCGTGTTCCGCGAGGCGCTGGGCATCGAGGCCGACTCCGCTCCCGTTCTCAACTACCTCGGCTACATGAACGCCGACCGCGGCGTGAAGCTCGAGGAGTCGCTCGCCCTCATCCAGAAGGCGGTCGACCTCGACCCGGCGAGCGGGGCCTACCGGGACAGTCTGGGCTGGGCGCTCTACCGCCTCGGCCGCCACGAAGCGGCCGAGCAGTCGGTGCGCAAGGCGCTCGAGAAGGACGCGCACAACGCGGTGATCCTGGATCACCTCGGAGACATACTCAGCAAGCGCGGGCGGGTGGCCGAGGCGCTGCAGTACTGGCAGCGGGCACTCGAGGGCGAGGACGAGGAGTCCGAGCTCGACCGGCCGCGCGTGGAGGCCAAGATCCGTGACGCGCAGGGAGTCCTGCACGCGCAGCAGCAGGGGCAGGTGGCGCCGACTCCCTGAGGTCGCCGCCGCCCTCCTGCCGCTGATCGTGTCCGGCTGCGCGAAGGCCGCGCCGCCCTCGCCGCTCGTCGTGCAGCAGGCGGCGGCGCTCTCCGCCTACTCCGCCAGGCTGAACGTGTCGGTGAACGGGCCGCGGCTGCGCGGCCGCAGTCGCGCGCTCGTGGCCTTCCGCCGCCCCGACGGCCTGCGGATCGAGATCCCGGGGCCGTCGGGGGCGCGCCTGCTGGCGGTGGCCGTCGGCGGCCGCCTCACGGCGGTGCTTCCCGCCGAGCGCGCCGTGCTCGAGCGCGAGGCGCGGCCGCAGGAGCTCGAGGCGCTGCTGGGCGTCGCCCTGGCCCCGGCGGAGCTGATGGACCTGCTGGTCGGCGTGCCGCCGGCGGGCCTTCGCGACTACGAGGCGCGCTGGGGCAGGCGGCTGCCGATCCGGGTGAAGGCCCGGCTGGCGGACGGCACCCGGCTCGTGGCCGACGTCGAGGACGCCGACGGAGGGGAGCAGGTGTCGCCCCGCGCCTTCGAGCCGCCGTCTCACGAGGGCTACCGGCCGATCGACGCGGACGAGGCGCGCCGCCTGCTGGGAGGCCGCTGATGTCGAGGGTGCGCTCCTTCGCCAAGATCAACCTCGGGCTCGAGGTCCTCGGCTCGCGCGAGGACGGCTACCACGAGCTGCGCACCCTGTTCCAGACGATCGACCTCCACGACGACATCGTCCTGCGGCCCCGGACGGACGGGGCCGTCACGGTCGCCTGCGACCACCCGCTCGTGCCGCGGGACGAGACCAACCTGGCGGTCCGCGCGGCCCAGGACCTGCGCCGCCACGCCGGGGTCGAGGCGGGGGTCGAGATCGCGATCCGCAAGCGCATCCCCGTCGGCGGGGGGCTCGGGGGCGGCTCGAGCAACGCCGCCGCCGTCCTGCTCGGGCTGGACCGGCTCTGGAAGCTGGGCCTGGGCCCCGACGGCCTCCACCGCCTGGCCGTCCGGCTTGGGGCCGACGTGCCCTTCTTCCTGCTGGGCGGGACGGCGCTCGGGCTCGCCAGGGGCGACGAGGTCTACCCGCTGCGCCGGCAGGTCCGGGCCCACGTCGTCCTGGTGGACCCCGGTATCCACGTTTCGACCGCGCGGGTCTTTGCCCGGGTGGACGAGCGGTTGACACCCCGGGAAAACAGCAATAGCATCTTCTACTTTGTATCGAGAGAGTTGGAGGGATCCGGCGCGTTCCGGCTCCTGAGCAACGACCTCGAGGCCGCGGCCTTGGAGGAGGCGCCCGACCTGCGCGAGCAGGCGGCGCGGATCCGGGCCATGCTGACGGGGAACGGCGCGCTTCTCGCCGCCCTGTCGGGCAGCGGCGCGAGCTACTTCGGGCTGTTCGAGGGTGCGCGGACGGCCGGGCGTGCGTGTCGGGCGCTCCAGACGCAGGGCTTCACGGCCCGCGTCGCGAAGACGCTCACGCTCGACGAGTACCGGGCCGCGTGGGGCCGGGCGCGGGTACGCTGAAGGGGGCCGTCGAGGGACGAAGAAGGAGCAGCCTGCATGGAGATCACCGACGTCAAGGTCATCCCGGTGGACGATGAGAAGCTCAAGGCCTTCGTGTCGATCGTCTTCGACCACTGCTTCGTCGTGACGGACATCAAGGTGATCAACGGCCCCAAGGGACTGTTCGTCTCCATGCCCAGCAAGAAGCGGAAGGACGGGACGTTCAAGGACATCGCCCACCCGCTCAACAACCAGATGCGCCAGTACCTCGAGGAGAAGGTGCTCGGGGTGTACCGCGCTCAGGTGTCCGCCGGCCCGGCGGCGCCGCAGCCGGCGTCCAGCGCGGACGCGGCCGACAAGGAGGGCTCGGAGGGGTAATTCCCCCGCGCGTTGGGGCGTGGCCAAGTGGTAAGGCGCGGGGCTTTGGACCCCGGATCGAAGGTTCGAATCCTTCCGCCCCAGCCACCCAACGGCGGCACGGGCGTCGCGCATGCGTCGAGAGCTGAGGATCTTCACCGGTAGCGCGCACCCGGCGCTGGGCGAGTCGATCGCCAGCTACCTGGGCGTGCCCCTCGGGCGGGCACACCTCGCCCGCTTCTCCGACGGCGAGGTCTGGTTCCAGATCCACGACAACGTGCGCGGCGCGGACGTGTTCGTCGTGCAGCCCACCTGCTCTCCCGTCAACGAGAACCTGATGGAGCTGCTGCTGATGCTCGACGCCTTCAAGCGCTCGAGCGCCTCGCGGCTGACGGCGGTGCTGCCCTACTACGGGTACGGCCGCCAGGACCGCAAGGACAAGCCGCGCGTGCCGATCTCGGCCAAGCTCGTCGCCGACCTGCTGTCGACCGCGGGCACCGACCGGGTGCTCACCGTGGACCTGCACGCCGCGCAGATCCAGGGCTTCTTCGACGTGCCGGTCGACCACCTCTTCGCCGCGCCCGTGTTCATCGAGCACGTGCTGCAGCTGAACCTGCCCGACCTGACCGTCGTCTCGCCCGACGCCGGCGGCGTCGAGCGCGCGCGCGCCTACGCGAAGCGGCTCGACGCATCGCTCGCGATCGTCGACAAGCGGCGCGACCAGCCGAACGTGGCCGAGGTCCACCACGTGATCGGGGACGTCGAGGGACGGACCGCCCTCATCGTCGACGACATCGTCGACACCGCGGGCACGCTCACCAAGGTCGCCGAGGCGATCAAGGCGGCGGGCGCGCGCGAGGTCCTCGCCTCGTGCACGCACCCGGTGCTCTCGGGCCACGCCATCGAGCGGATCGAGAGAAGCCCGCTCGCCAAGCTCATCGTCACCGACTCGCTGCCGCTCTCCGCGGAGAAGCGCGCCTGCGAGAAGATCGTGGTGCTCACCATCGCCGAGCTGCTCGCCCGCGCGATCAAGAACATCCACGAGGAGACCTCGGTGACCAGCCTCTTCGTGTAGGAACGTCTCGCTGGGAGAGTTGCGAAATGCCTGAATTCGTGGTGCCGGCGGAGAGCCGGACCGAGACCGGAAAGAACGTCAACCGTCGCCTGCGCAGCCGCGGCATGGTCCCCGGCGTCGTCTACGGCGCGGGCAAGGCCGCGGTGCCGGTGGCCGTCTCGCCGCGCGAGATCGGCGCGATCCTCAAGAGCGCCGCGGGCGAGAACACACTGTTCGACCTCGAGCTCGGCGGCTCGCGCCGCAAGGTGATCCTCAAGGAGTTCCAGCTCGAGCCGCTGCGCGGCAAGCTGCTGCACGCCGACTTCTACGAGGTCGCGCTCGACAAGGTGCTCGAGGTGAAGGTGCACATCGAGCTCAGCGGCACGCCCGTCGGCGTCAAGCTGCAGGGCGGCATCGTCGACTTCGTGACGCGCGAGCTCGAGGTCGAGTGCCTGCCTGCCGACATCCCCGAGAAGATCGCCGTCGACATCTCTCACCTCGAGCTGAACAAGCACCTGCGCGTCTCCGACCTCAAGCTCGGCGACAAGGTGAAGGTGCTCGCGGACGGCGACCTGGTGATCGTGCACGTCGTGCTGCCCAAGGCCGAGATCGCGGCCGAGCCGGCCGCGGCCGAGGGCGCGGCGGTCGCCACGGGCGCAGCCGAGCCCGAGGTCATCAAGAAGGGCAAGGCCGACGCCGAGGGCGCGGACGAGAAGCCCGAGAAGGGCGCCAAGGCCGAGAAGAAGGAAAAGAAGTAACGCGTCTCGTCGCCGGCCTCGGCAACCCTGGCGAGCGCTACCGGCGCACGCGGCACAACGCCGGTTTCCTGGCCGTGGACGCGCTCGCCGCGCGGGCGGGCGCGTCCTTCGGGGCGCCGGCGGCGGAGGCCTGCGTGGCCGAGGCGGTGCTTGGCGACGAGCGCGTGCTGCTCGTCAAGCCGCTCTCCTACATGAACCTCAGCGGGGAGCCGCTCGCGCGGCTGCTGGCCGGCGCCGGCGGCGCCCCCGCCGACCTCGTGGTGCTCGTCGACGACGTGGCGCTCGAGCTCGGCGCGATCCGCGTGCGGCCGCGCGGCAGCCACGGCGGCCACAACGGCCTGCGCTCGATCGCGCAGGTGCTCGGGACGGACGACTTCCCGCGCGTGCGCATCGGCGTGCGCCGCGGAGAGCTGCCGCCGGAGCTGGCCGAGTACGTGCTCGCGGAGTTTCCGGCCGAAGAGGTTCCGCTCGTCCAGGAGGCGGTGGGACGGGCCGCCGAGGCGGCCGAGTGCTTCCTGCGCGACGGGGTGGACGAGGCGATGAGCCGCTTCAACCGCCGCGGACCTTAGGTTATACTCCGTGTTTGCCGCGGGCCCGGACGGCCGCGTCGTTCCGAGTCCGTGCCTTGCTCCCGGTAGGGCCTCTCGGGCCCCAAAGGAGCTCCGGCGGGTCTGCTGGGCCGCGCCGGGATCCAGAAGGAGGATCAGTTTGAGCGATCGGACCTACGAGATTCTGTTCATCGCCGACCCCAACCTCGGGGAGCCGGAGGTGGACGCCCTCACCCTCCAGGTGCAGGGCTTCGTCGAGCACGCCGGCGGCAAGATCGACAAGGTCGAGAAGTGGGGCAAGAAGCGCCTCGCCTACGACGTGCGTCGCCACCGCGAGGGCTCGTACGTGCTGCTCGTCGCGCTCGGCGGCGGCGGCCTGATCAAGGAAGTCGAGCGGCGCCTGAAGGTGACGGACGGCATCGTCCGCTTCCTGACCGTCCGCGTCGACGAGGAGCTGCGCAAGGCCGAGCGACGCAAGGCCAAGCGCTCGCTCGAAGAGGAGAAGCGCCGGGGCCGCGGCCACACGCCGCCCGCGCCCGCGCGTGAGACCGAGGGGGTGCAGCAGTGAGCTCGGGTGGTTTCGGCGGCGGCTTCGGTCGGCCCGGCGGTGGCGGCGGCGGTGGTGGTCGTGGCGCGGGCGGCGACCGCGGCAAGGGCGCGGGTGCGGGCAAGGACGGCGGCGGCAAGCGCTACTTCTTCCGCCGGCGCAAGGTCTGCAAGTTCTGCGCGGACAAGATCGACTACGTCGACTACAAGGACGTCAAGCTCATCTCGCAGTTCGTCCCCGAGCGGGGCAAGATCCTGCCCCGGCGCATGTTCGGGACCTGCGCCGAGCACCAGCGCAAGCTGACCGAGGCCATCAAGCGCGCCCGCCACATCGCCCTGCTGCCGTACGCGGCGGACTGACGCGGGAGCCGGGCGGTACGGGCGGATGAGCGAGCGGGGACCGGTGTCGACCGGGACCGGGGCGAGGGCCGAGTTGCGGCTGGGCGGTGTGGTCGGGGCGGGGGCGCTGTCGGCCCTGCTGTTCGGCCTCGTCGCGCTCGAGCCGGCGCTCGCCCCGCTCGCCTTCCTCTCGCCGCGGCCGATGGGGGTGCAGGGGCTGCCCGGCGGCACGGCGAGCGCCTGGCTGTCGATCGTGCTCGCCGGGGCCCTCGTCGCCGCGGCGACCGTCCCCGGCGCGGCCGTCGGCTACCTGCTGACGCTCGCGCTGCCGGGCCTGCTGCTCGGCGAGTCGCTCGCCCGCGGGCGGGGGCTGCTGCGCGGCTGCGCCTGGGCGTTCGCACTGCTCACGATCGAGGTCTCGCTCGCATTGCTCTTCGCCGGAGACGCGATCGCGCGCCGCTCGGTCGAGCCGATCGAGCAGCTGCGGTCGCTGGCCTTCCTCTCCGAGTTGAAGGCGAGCGGCGTGCCCGCCGACCGCGTCAGCGAGTTCGCCGAGCAGGCGGGCGAGCTGCGCGAGGTGATGGCCGTCGTGTTCCCGGCCATCTGGGTGATCGGCGCCGCCGTGCTGGTGCTGGTGAACGCGGCCCTGCTGCGGCTGTACCTGCTGCGGCGCGACCCGGGCTGGCTCGAGGACGGGGAGTTCGAGCGGATCCGTTTCCCGCTCGGCCTGGTGCTCGTCTTCGTGACCGCCGGGGCCTCGGTCGCGCTGCCGGTCGCGCGACCGGCAGCCTACAACGCGCTGCTGCTGGTCGCGTTCTTCTTCGCCCTGCAGGGGCTGGCGGTCGTCGGCTACTACGCCCGGCGGCTCGCGGCCCCGCCGCTGCTGCGGGCGGCGCTGCTGGTGCTCGTGCTCGCGAACCCGTGGGCGCCCCAGATCCTGGCGCTGCTGGGGCTGTTCGACAACTGGTTCGATTTCCGGCGCTGGGCGGAGCCTCCGTCCGAAAAGGCGTGAGCCCGGACCCGGCCGGGACTGGCGTCGTGGTTGAATCTCGAGGAGTGTCATGGAGCTGATCCTGAGGGGGGACGTCGACAAGCTGGGCCGCCGTGGCGAGGTCGTGAAGGTCGCCGACGGCTTCGCCCGCAACTACCTGCTGCCGCGCGGTCTCGGCATGCCGGTCAACGCCGCCAACAAGGCGATGATCGAGAAGGAGCGCAGGGCCCACGAGGCCCGGCTCGCCAAGGAGAAGGCCGAGTTCGAGTCGCTCGCTGCGCGCATCGGCGGCCTGCGCTTCGTGGCGCCGCGCAAGGTCGGCGAGAACGACGTGCTCTACGGCTCGGTGACCTCCGGCGACATCGCCGAGTTCCTGAAGGCCAAGGGCATCGAGATCGACAAGCGCAAGATCCTGCTCGACGAGGCGATCAAGGCGCTCGGCGAGCACGAGGTCAAGATCCGGCTGCACCCCGAGGTGCAGGCCTCGCTGAGGCTGCTGGTCACCAAGGAGGGCTAGGCCGGGGCCAAGCCCCGCTCGCGCCAGGGTCGCCATGTCCGCCGACGCGCCGCTGCTGGACAGGACGCTCCCGCACAACGCCGAGGCCGAGAGGACCGTGCTCGGCGCGGTCCTCGTCGACAACCAGGCGTTCAACTCCGCGGCCGAGATCCTCGGCCGCGACGACTTCTACCGCGAGGCCCATCGCCGCATCTTCGAGGCGATGGCCGCGCTCGCCGAGCGCAGCCAGCCGATCGACCTCGTCACCCTGAAGGACGAGCTCGGCCGGCGCGCCGCGCTCGAGGCCGTCGGCGGGCCCTCCTACCTGGCCGGGCTCGTCGACGGGGTGCCGCGCATCACCAGCGTCGAGCACTGGTGCCGGCTGATCAAGGAGAAGGCGGTCCTCCGCAACCTGATCCACGCCGGCAACCGCATCGTCCACTCCTGCTACGAGGCCGGCGACGAGGCCGCGGTCCTGCTCGACCAGGCCGAGAAGGCCATCTTCGACATCGCCGAGCGCCGTATCCGCGCCGGCTTCACCGCGATGTCGGAGATCGTCAAGGAGAGCTTCCAGACGATCGACAAGCTCTCGCAGTCGCAGGACGTGGTCACCGGCCTCGCCACCGGCTTCGTCGATCTCGACGAGATGACGAGCGGGCTGCAGAAGGGCGACCTGGTGATCGTCGCGGCGCGCCCGGCGATGGGGAAGACCTCGTTCTGCCTGAACATCGCGCAGCACGTCGGGATGCGCCTGGGCGAGACGGTGGGCCTGTTCTCGCTCGAGATGTCGAAGGAGCAGCTCGCGCTGCGCCTGCTCTGCGCCGACGCGCGCATCGACGCGCAGCGCCTGCGCACGGGCAAGCTCAACGAGAAGGACTGGGCGCGCCTGGCCAAGGCCTTCTCCGACCTGTCGGCCTCGAAGATCTTCATCGACGACTCGGCGACCATCTCGCCGCTCGAGATGCGCGCCAAGTGCCGGCGGCTGAAGGCCGAGCACGGGCTGGGCCTGATCATCGTCGACTACCTGCAGCTCGTGACGTCCTCGGGCCGCAGCGAGAACCGGCAGCAGGAGCTGTCGTCGATCAGCCGCTCGATGAAGGGGCTCGCCAAGGAGCTGTCCTGCCCGGTGATCGCGCTGTCACAGCTCTCGCGCGCGCCGGAGGCCCGCACCGACCGCCGCCCGCAGCTGTCGGACCTGCGTGAATCGGGCGCGATCGAACAGGATGCGGACATCGTGATGTTCATCTTCCGCGAGGAGGAGTACAAGCCCACGGACGAGAACCGGGGCATCGCGGAGATCATCGTGGGCAAGCAGAGGAACGGGCCCACCGGGTCGCGCAAGCTCGCCTTCATCCGCGAGTTCACGCGCTTCGAGAACCTCGACTTCCACGGGCAGTCGTGAGCGCGGGGTAGACAGCGGGATGGCGACGAAGCTGAAGACGGTATTCGCCTGCCAGGCGTGCGGCTTCGGCAGCTCGAAGTGGCTCGGCCGCTGCCCCGACTGCGGCGAGTGGAACAGCTTCGTCGAGGAGCGCCAGGAGGTGGCGCCTCCGCCCGGCAAGGGCCGGCCCGACCAGGCGACGCTGCCCTCGCTCGCCTCGCGCCCCAAGCCGTGGGACGCGATCGACGCCTCCGAGGAGTCGCGCGTCTCCTCCGGGATCGGCGAGTTCGACCGCGTGCTCGGCGGCGGCATCGTGCCAGGCTCGCTCGTGCTCGTGGGCGGCGAGCCCGGCATCGGCAAGAGCACGCTGATCCTGCAGGTCGCGCACCTGCTCGGCCGCACCCACGGCACCGTGCTCTACGTCTCCGGCGAGGAGTCGGAGCGCCAGGTCAAGCTGCGCGGCGAGCGGCTCGGCATCTCGGGCGGCGGCCTGTTCCTGATGGCCGAGACCTCCCTCGAGCGGATCCTCGAGCAGGTCGAGGAGCTCAAGCCCTCGGCGCTCGTGGTCGACTCCGTGCAGACCGTCTTCTCGACGCGCTTTCCCTCGGCGCCGGGCTCGATCAGCCAGGTGCGCGAGGTGGCGACGCAGCTGCTGTTCGTGGCCAAGGGGCGGGGGATCACGACCTTCCTGATCGGCCACGTGACGAAGGACGGCAGCATCGCCGGACCGAAGTCGCTCGAGCACATCGTCGACACGGTGCTCTACTTCGAGGGCGAGAAGCGCCAGCACCACCGGATCGTGCGCGCGGTGAAGAACCGCTTCGGGGCCGTCTCGGAGCTCGGCGTCTTCGAGATGACCGGCAGCGGCCTCAAGCCGGTGGCGAACCCCTCGGCCCTCTTCCTGGCCGAGCGCCAGGCAGGCTCGCCCGGCTCGTCGGTCGTCTGCACGATCGAGGGCTCGCGGCCGATGCTGGTCGAGGTGCAGGCCCTCGTCTCGCCGACCAGCTTCGGCACGCCGCGCCGGATGTCGCTCGGCATCTCGGGTCAGCGTGGCCGGCGGGCTCGAGGTGGACGAGCCGGCGGCCGACCTCGGCGTGGCCGCGGCGATCGCATCCTCCTTCCGCAACCGGCCGCTGCCGCCCAACACCGTCGTCTTCGGCGAGGTGGGCCTCGGCGGCGAGGTGCGCGGGGCCGCCCAGTCCTCGCTGCGCGTGCGCGAGGCGGCGCAGATGGGCTTCACCCGCTGCGTCCTGCCCGCCCGCAACATCCCGGACGACGGCGACCCCGGGATCCGGCTGATCGGCGTCAACACGCTCGAGGAAGCCCTCGAGCGGCTGAACGACCTCGGCTGATCCCCGCCGCGCTCCGGCGGCGTTATGATTGCGGCGCGCAGGGCCTCATTTCATGAACCGGGCGCCGTCTCATAAAGCAGCGGGGGGCCGCCGGCCGCGGCCCCGAGAGGTTTCACCATGTGGCTCGTCCTCTTTCGACTCCTCGTCGTGGTGTCGCTCGCACTGGCCGGCCAGCACTACAACCCCTTCCCGGCACTGCCCCTCGCGGGCCCGGCTCTCGGGGTCGCCTTCGCGGCCGGCATCATCGCCCTCGAGCTGCGCGCCTACCGGGTGCCGGCGCACCAGATGGTCGGCGCGCTGGTCGGCGGCGTCACCGGCCTCGTCGGCGCGAACCTCGTCTGGGGCGTGATCGCCGGCCTGCAGCTGCAGGCCGAGCAGTTCATCCACTCGCTGCTGATCGTCCTGCTCATCTACATGGGTGTCGTGATCGGCGCCCGGCGCGGCGAGTGGTTCGAGCCGGCGCGCATCATCGCCGCCTTCAAGGACGCCTCGCGGCTGCACCAGTACAAGGTGCTCGACACCTCGGTGATCATCGACGGCCGCATCGCGGACATCTGCGAGACGGGCTTCCTCGACGGCACGCTGGTGGCGCCCCAGTTCGTGCTGCGCGAGCTGCAGCAGGTGGCCGACTCCTCGGACTCGCTCAAGCGCAACCGCGGCCGGCGCGGCCTCGACGTGCTGCAGCGGATCCAGAAGATGTCGCACGTGCAGGTGCAGATCGTCGAGACGGACTTCCCCGAGGTGCGCGAGGTCGACCTCAAGCTGATCGAGCTGGCCAAGCGGCTCTCCGGCAAGATCGTCACGAACGACTTCAACCTCAACAAGGTGGCGCAGCTGCGCGGCGTGGCCGTCCTCAACATCAACGAGCTCGCCAACTCGCTCAAGCCCGTGGTGCTGCCGGGCGAGGTGCTGCGCGTGTTCGTGCTCAAGGAGGGGAAAGAGGCGGGCCAGGGTGTCGCCTACCTCGACGACGGCACGATGGTCGTGGTCGACCAGGGGCGCAAGGCGCTCGGGCGCACGATCGAGGTGACCGTCACCAGCGTGCTGCAGACGACGGCGGGCAAGATGATCTTCTGCCGCTGGCCCGAGGGCCTGGCCGCCGCGGCCGACGCCGAGGCGCGGCGCGAGCCGCGCGCCCCCGAGAAGCGCGAGCCGCACAACGGCCGTGACCCCCGCGGCGACCACCGGCGCGAGGGTGAGCGCGCGGCGGTGGCCTCCGCCTCGCCCGAGGCGCCGCGCGGCGCCGAGCTCGCCGGGGGCGAAGCCCAGCCGCCGGCCGCGGCCACGCCGCCCGGCCGGCAGGAGTAGGCAGCCAGGCGTGACCGGGCGGGTGCTGCTGTTCTACCTCGTCCAGGCCCCGCTCGGCCTCCAGC
>JBGASI010000644.1:0-2521 GCA_044229815.1 Vicinamibacteria bacterium
CCGAAGGACCCGTGGCCACCGCGCGAGGTGTGGGTCTTCGCCGCCGACGAGACGCAGCGGCAGGTGGAGCTGTCCGGTCCGACGCCCATCGACCCCTCGCGCACGGAGCTGCCGGAGGCGTGGCGCCGGCTGCCCGCGTTCCTCCTGGAGCCCGGTGCGAGCCTGGCGTTCGCCGAGGTGCGCCGCGGCGAGGCCGAGCCGCCGCCCGACGCGTTGACGCTCGCCCGCGAGCTGTGGCTCGATCCCGACGGGCGCGGCGCGAGCGTCCGCGACCAGTTCGGCGGCACGCTGCGGGCGACGACGCGCCTCGACCTGCTGCCGCCCGGCACGCTCGGCCGCATCGCCGTCGACGGCCAGGACCAGCTGGTCACCGCCCACGTCGAGACGAAGGCCTCCGGCGTCGAGCTGCGCCGCTCGGCGCTGCGGCTCGAGGCCGACTCCCGCCTGGCGCTCGGCGGCTCGCTGCCGGCGGTCGGCTGGACCACGGGCGTCGAGCTGCTGCAGGCCACGCTGCACGTCCCGCCCGGCTGGAGCCTGCTCGCCGCGACCGGCGTCGATCGCCTGCCCGGCACCTGGACCTCGCGCTGGACGCTGTTCGGCTTCTTCTTCGTGCTGATCGTCACGCTCGCCGTTCACCGCCTCTTCGGCCTGAGGCCCGCGGCGCTCGCGCTCGCGACCCTCGTCCTGCTGCACGGCGAGCCCGGCGCGCCCTCCGCCGTCTGGCTCAGCCTCGTGGCCGCGATCGCCCTGCGCCGCGTGGCGCCCGCCGGCCGGATCGCGCGGCTGGCGCGGCTGTGGTTCTTCGCGAGCGCGGCCGTGCTCGTGGTCGTGGTCGTGCCCTTCGCGCGCGACCAGGTGAAAGACGCCCTCTTCCCGCAGGCGGCGGGGAGCCAGGCGCAGGGTCGGTTCGGCGACGAGCTGGCGGTCGCACCCGCCCGGGTGGGCGTGCCCGGCGGCGTCGTGGGCGGCGTCGTGGGCGGCCTGCCGTCCGCCGCGCCGGCCGCCCCGCCACCGGCGGAGGCCGACCAGCTCGCCGAGTCGTCCCTGCTCGCGCGCGACGCGAGGCAGGAGAACGCGCCGGTCAGCTCGCTGCAACCCGTGGCCAAGCGCGGCTATTCCTACAACGTGGCGCTGGAGCAGGACCCGAAGGCCGTACTACAGACGGGTCCCGGCGTCCCGGGCTGGAGCTGGCACAGCTACTCGCTCTCCTGGAGCGGGCCTGTGAGCCGCGACCACACGCTGCGGCTCTTCCTCGTCTCGCCGGCGCTCAACCGGCTGCTCACGCTGCTGCGCCTCGCGCTGCTCGCTCTGCTCGGCACGCTGCTGGTGAGCGGCCGCTGGCCGACTCTGCCGCGCCGGCCGCGGCTCGAGCCGCTCGCCGCGCTCCTCGTCCTCGCCCTCTTCCCCGCCGGCGCGCGGGCGCAGTCGGAGACGCCCGGCCCGGAGCTGCTCCAGGAGCTGCGGCAGCGCCTGACGCGGCCCGCCGCGTGCGAGCCGAGGTGCGTCACGACGCCGAGCCTCGTGCTGCGGCTCGACGCGAGCCGCCTGGCGCTCGCCGCCGAGGTCCACGCGGCCGCCGACGGCAGCTGGCCGCTGCCCGGCCCGGTCGGCAGCTGGACGCCGGCCGAGATCCGCGTCGACGGCGCGCCGGCCGTGGCGGTCGCGCGCCTCGCCTCCGGCTTCCTGCACCTGCGCCTGACGCGTGGCGTGCACCGCGTCGAGGCCGGCGGTCCCGTGCCGCCCGGCGACAGCTTCACCCTGCAGTTCGCCGACCCGCCACGGCGCGCGCGGGCCGAGGCTCCCGGCTGGGACGTCAGTGGCCTGCGCGTCGACGGGCCGGCCGAGCCCTCGATCCTGCTCACGCGACGCCTCGCCGCGCGCGGCGGCGCGGCGGGCTCGGAGGGCCGCTACGCCCCGTGGCTCGAGGTCACCCGCACGCTCGGCTTCGGCGTCACCTGGACCGTCGAAACGCGCGTGCGCCGCGTGACACCCGTCGGCGCGCCGGTGGCGCTGCGCGTGCCGCTGCTGCCTGGCGAGGCGCCGACCGGCGCCGACCTCGTCGTCGAGCACGGCGAGGTCGCGGTGAGCCTCGGCGGCGACGAGACGGAGACCGCGTGGGAGTCGACCCTCGAGCAGGCCCCGCAGCTCGTCCTGCGGGCGCCGGAGGGCCGCCCGTGGTCCGAGGTGTGGCGCCTGTCGTGCGGCACGGTCTGGTCCTGCGCGGCCACCGGGCTGCCGCCCGTCTCGCGGCTCGACGACGGGGTCCTCGCGCCCGAGTTCCGCCCGTGGCCGGGCGAGTCGATCCGCGTCGGCCTCAGCCACCCCCAGGGTGTCGACGGCCAGACCCTGACGATCGACGACGTGCGCCTCGAGGCGACGCCGGGCAGCCGGCTCGAGCGCGTCCGCCTCGTGGCCACCGCGCGCAGCAGCCGCGAGCAGCCGCTCGTCGTGCGCCTGCCGAAGGAGGCCGAGGTGCAACGGGTCACGCTCGACGGCCAGGACCGGCCGTCGCGTCCCGAGT
>JBGASI010000083.1:0-11573 GCA_044229815.1 Vicinamibacteria bacterium
GTCAGCGACTCGGCGTCCGAGGTGGCGAGCGCGGGGCGCGGCTCGTCCGCGTGCTGCTTCACCTCGGCGCGGAAGGCCTGCGCGAGGCGCGCCGTCTCGGTCGGCGAGTCGGCGCGGATGCCCTGCACGGTGACGCCGTCAGCGCGCGCGAACTGCCGCAGCACGCCGGGGTGCGCCGGGTCGAAGCCGCCGCGGAAGCCGGCGCGGCCGGCGCCGATCAGGAAGGTCACGGACGGCGCGGGCTCGCCGACGCGCAGCGCGTGCGCGGCCAGGCGGCGCTCGGCCTCGTCGCGGCCGGCGAGGGCCAGGGCGAGGGCCGAGTCCGTCGCGATCTTGCCGCTCTGCTCGGCGGTGTCCGACATCGCCACGAACACGCGCACGGTGGCCTCGCGGCGCGCGAAGGCCGTGCGGAAGGTGGCCGGCGTCGGCAGGTCCTCGGCGCCGATCCCGCGCTCGAGCGCCAGGTAGAAGGCCTCGAGCAGGTCGGGCAGGCGCGCGAGGGCGCCCACGTTCTCGCACAGGGGCACGAGCCTCACCCGGCTGACGCGCTCGACGAGGGCGGCCCGGCGCGCCTCGGGCACCCGGGCACAGAGAAACGCGTCCTTCGCCTCGCCTTCCTGGAAGAGGGCGGCGGCCGCCTTGCGGTAGAGCGAGCCGACCTTGACGACGGCTCCGATCTCGGCGCTCGAGTTCACCTGCGGGATGGTCAGCTCGTGGATCGCGTTCTGCGCGGGCTCGTGGCCGACGCGCTCGCAGGCGAGCTGGAACAGCACGTTGGCGCGCGCCACCGAGGCGAGGATCTTCGAGACCTTCTCCTCGTCCTGCTCGATGAACGGGTTCGGCACGCGGAAGAGCAGGTGCCGGTCCTCGCCCGGGACGATGCCGTGGCGCAGCAGCGCCAGCACCACCTTCTCCGGCACCTCGAGCCAGTCCGGGCTGATCTGGCGGCCCTCGAGGTCGAGCAGCACCTCGCTGCACGGCCCGCGCAGGTCCCGGATCGACTCCTCGAACTCGAGGTGCGCCTCCATCAGCGGGTTCCACTCGAGGTGCGTCAGCGCGGCGCGCGCCTGGCCGGGCGGGTCCTCCCCGGCGGCGTCGAGCGCCCGCGCGAGCTGCTCGGCCCGGTGCGCGGTCGAGTCGGGGTGCTTCGTGCCGGTGAGCCGCAGGGACTCGAGGCGCGGGTCTCGCAGGAAGCGCTGGCGCGCCGCGGCGAAGGCGGCCGGGTCGAGCGTGTCGATGGCGTCGTAGCGCCCCGCGGTGCAGACGCTCTCCCAGACGCCGTCGTGGGCCGCGGGCGCCGGGCCCAGGTCGGCCGGCGCGCTCGAGCCGAGCCGGGCCTGCTTCGTGAGCGTGGCGCGCACGCGGTCGATGAAGACGGCCAGCTCCTTCACGTCCTTCGAGCCGTACGAGAGCCGTTGCCAGGTCCCGTAGCGCGCGGCGCCCTTCGCGCCGCCCGCGAAGGCGACGAAGGGAATGCCTCCCACGCCGCCGGCGAGCAGGTACTCGAACGCGTCCACCGAGTCCCTGACCACGGCCTTCTCGCGAATGCCGTGGCGCAGGCGGTCGAAGGGCTCGCCGACGAGGCCGGGGAAGGCCAGCGGCGAGTAGAAGGTCCCGCCGAAGTCGGTGCGCTCGACGCCGAGCGAGGCCAGCTCGTCGGCGGCCCTGGCCATGAAGTCGCGTCGCTCGCGCATGTAGGGCGAGGGGCGCCGCAGCGCGGCGAGCGGGCTCTGCAGCGCGGCGAGGGCCCAGTCCTGGGCCAGCGTGGAGGGCGTCGCGACGAGCCAGGCCGAGAGGTTGGCGAGGATGTCGCGCGCCTTCACGCCGTTCACCCGGATCTCGTCGGAGAGCACCATCCAGCAGGCGCGGGCGCCGGTCGAGGCGCCGAACATGTCCATCTTCGACAGGCCGGAGAGCGTCACCACCCAGTCCCGCCACTCGGGATCCGCGAAGGCGGGGTTGACGAACCAGCCGACGTAGTCGAGCCGCTGGTAGACGGAGTCGTAGAGCACGTAGGCGCGGTGCCTGACCGCCACCCGCACGATCTCCTCGACGAGGGCCCGCGGGTAGACCCGGCCCGTCGGGTTGTGCGGGTTGTTCAGGATCACCGACGAGATCCCGCCGCCGGCGAGCAGCCGGTCGAGCTGCACGGGGTCGGGGAGGAACTCGGGCCCCGAGCTGGGCAGCTCCACCACCTTCTTGCCCGCCCGCTCGATGAACCAGTCGTACTCCCAGCTCGGCCTGGGCACAACGACGCCCGAGCCGTCCTCGCCGAGCACCTCGAGCACGAAGGCGAGGCCCGCCCGCGTGCCCGGCGTGAAGAGCACCTCGTCGGGCAGGAAGCGCACCTCGGAGTCGGGGTAGTCGAGCAGCCCGTCGCGGTTGAAGAACTCCGCCACCTCGCTGCGCACGTCCATGCGGCCCACGGCCGGGCCGTAGGAGTGGACCGTGTTCCGCGTGATCCGCTGCGCGGCCCGCACGACCTCGGGGTGCGGCTTGAAATCGGCGTTCTTGTAGTCGCCCTGGGTGAGGTCGAGAGCCCCTTCCTGCTGGACGCGGCGGGCGAACAGCCGGACGTAGGGCTCGGGGGTGGCGAGCGCGCGTGCGGAGAGCACGCGCGGGGCGCGGGTCGAAGCGGGGGACATGATCAGCGCCCCGGGTTCGCCTTGAGGAAGCGATCGACGCTCTCGGCTGCCTGGCGGCCCTCGGCGATCGCCCAGACGACGAGCGACTGGCCGCGGCGCATGTCGCCGGCGGCGAAGACGCCCGGCACGCTCGTCTGCTTGTCGGGGCCCGCCTCGACGTTGCCGCGCCCGTCGAGCTTGACGCCGAGCTGCTCGAGCAGCCCGCCGCGCTCGGGGCCGAGGAAGCCGAGCGCGAGCAGCACGAGGTCGGCGGGGAAGGTGCGCTCAGTGCCGGGCAGCTCCCGCGGGGCGAAGCGGCCGTTCTCGCTCACCCACTCGACGCCGATCGTCTCGAGCGCGCTCACCCGACCGTCGGGGCCGCCCACGAAGCGCTTGGTCTGGATGCAGAACTGCCGCGGGTCGCTGCCGAAGCGGGCCGCGGCCTCCTCCTGCCCGTAGTCGACGCGGTACACCTTCGGCCACTGCGGCCACGGGTTGTCGGCGGCGCGCTCGGCGGGCGGCCGCGGCAGGATCTCGAGCTGGACCAGGCTGCGGCAGCCGTGGCGCAGCGAGGTCCCCACGCAGTCGGTGCCGGTGTCGCCGCCGCCGACCACGACCACGTCGCGGCCTTTCGCCGAGAGCCCGGCGCCGTCCTGCAGGTTGCTGTCGAGCAGGCTCTTCGTGTTGCGCTGCAGGAACTCCATCGCCAGGTGGATGCCGGCGAGGCCGCGCCCCTCGACCGCGAGTTCGCGCGCGGCGGTGGCGCCGCCGCAGAGCACGACCGCGTCGAACTCCGCCCGCAGCCGGTCCGCCGGCAGGTCCCTGCCGACGCTCGTGTTCGTGACGAACGTGACGCCCTCGGCCTCGAGCAGAGAGACCCGGCGCTCGACGACGCCCTTGTCGAGCTTCATGTTGGGGATGCCGTAGACGAGCAGCCCGCCGACGCGGTCGGCGCGCTCGTACACGGTCACCAGGTGGCCGGCGCGGTTGAGCAGGTCGGCGCAGGCGAGCCCCGAGGGCCCGGAGCCGACCACCGCCACGCGGCGGCCGCTGCGCGCTTCCGGCGGGCGCGGCACGACCCAGCCCTCGTCGAAGCCGCGGTCGACGATGGCGCACTCGATCGCCTTGATCGTGACCGGCGGCGCGTTGATGCCGAGGACGCACGAGCCCTCGCAGGGCGCCGGGCAGACGCGCCCGGTGAACTCCGGGAAGTTGTTGGTGCGGTGCAGCCGCTCGAGCGCTTCCTGCCAGCGGCCCCGGAAGACGAGGTCGTTCCACTCGGGGATGAGGTTGTGGATCGGGCAGCCGGTGGCCATCCCGGCCAGCAGGGCGCCGGTGTGGCAGAAGGGCGTGCCGCAGTCCATGCAGCGCGCGCCCTGCTCGCGCAGCTTCTTGGCCGGAAACTGCTCGTGGAACTCGTCCCAGTCCGAGAGCCGGTCGAGCGGGTCGCGGTCGGCCGGCAGCTCCCGCTCGTACTCGAGGAAACCCGTGGGCTTGCCCATGGCTACTTGCCTCCCGCGCGGGCGGCGTCCTGCGCGTTCTGCTCGAAGGCGGCCATCTCGGCCTCCTCGTGCGAGAGGCCGGTCTCCCGCATCCGGCGCTGCGCGTCGAGCACCCGCTTGTAGTCGTTCGGCACCACGCGCACGAAGCGCGCCACGAAGTAGTCCCAGTCCACGAGGATCCGGGAGGCGCGGGCGCTGCCGGTCGTCTGCGCGTGGCGGAAGACGAGGTCCTTGAGTGCCTCCGCCTCCTCGGCGTCGTCGCAGCGGTGGAGCTGGACCATCTCCTTGTTGCAGCGCGCGGCGAAGTCGAGGTCCTCGTCGAGCACGTAGGCGATGCCGCCGGTCATGCCGGCGGCGAAGTTGCGCCCGGTCGGCCCGAGCACGACCACCCGGCCGCCCGTCATGTACTCGCAGCCGTGGTCGCCCACGGCCTCCACGACGGCGTTCGCGCCGCTGTTGCGCACGCAGAAGCGCTCGCCGGCCGCGCCGTAGAAGAAGGCCTCGCCCGCCGTCGCGCCGTAGAGCGCCACGTTGCCGATGATCATGTTCTGCTCGGGCACGAAGGTCGAGCCGCGCGGGGGGAAGACGGCGATCCGCCCGCCCGAGAGCCCCTTGCCCACGTAGTCGTTGGCGTCGCCCTCGAGCGTCAGCGTGACGCCCGGGGGCAGGAAGGCCCCGAAGCTCTGGCCGGCCGAGCCCTGGAAGCTCAACTGGATGGTGTCGGCCGGCAGGCCCTTGGCGCCGTGGCGACGCGTCACCTCGCTGCCGAGGATCGTGCCGACGACGCGGTTGCGATTGCGGATCGTCAGGCTGGCGCTCACCTTCTCGCCGCGCTCCAGCGCCGGCGCGCACAGCCCCAGGAGCGTCGTCTTGTCGAGCGACTCCTCGAGCCCGTGCTCCTGGGCCACCTGGCAGTAGCGGCCAACCTGCGGCGAGACGTCGGGCCGGTGGAAGATGGCCGAGAGGTCGAGGCCGCGCGCCTTCCAGTGGTCGACGGCCTGCGCGGTCTCGAGGCAGTCGCTGCGGCCGACCATCTCCTCCAGCCGGCGGAAGCCGAGCTGCGCCATCAGCTCGCGCACCTCCTGCGCGATGAAGCGCATGAAGTGGACCACGTGGTCGGGGTTCCCGGCGAAGCGGGCGCGCAGCCGCGGGTCCTGCGTCGCGACGCCCACCGCGCAGGTGTTGAGGTGGCAGACGCGCATCATCACGCAGCCGAGCACCACCAGCGGCGCCGTCGCGAAGCCGAACTCCTCGGCGCCCAGCAGCGCCGCCACGACCACGTCGCGGCCTGTCTTGAGCTGGCCGTCGGTCTCGACCACGATGCGGCTGCGCAGGTCGTTCAGCAGCAGCACCTGGTGCGCCTCGGCCAGGCCCAGCTCCCAGGGCACCCCGGCGTGCTTGATGCTGCCGAGCGGCGAGGCGCCCGTGCCCCCGTCGTGGCCGCTGATCAGCACCACGTCCGCGTGCGCCTTGGCGACGCCGGCGGCCACGGTGCCGACGCCGACCTCGGCCACCAGCTTCACGCTGATCCGCGCGTGCTCGTTGGCGTTCTTGAGGTCGTGGATCAGCTCGGCCAGGTCCTCGATCGAGTAGATGTCGTGGTGCGGCGGCGGCGAGATCAGCCCGACGCCCGGCGTCGAGTGGCGCACCTTCGCGATCCAGGGGTAGACCTTGCGCCCGGGGAGCTGGCCGCCCTCGCCGGGCTTGGCCCCCTGCGCCATCTTGATCTGCAGCTCCCGGGCGTTCACCAGGTAGTGGCTGGTGACGCCGAAGCGGGCGGAGGCCACCTGCTTGATGGCGCTGTTCTTCGAGTCGCCGTTCGGCTCCGGCACGTAGCGGGCCGGGTCCTCGCCGCCCTCGCCGGTGTTGCTCTTGCCGCCGATCCGGTTCATCGCGATCGCCAGCGCCTCGTGCGCTTCCTGGCTGATCGAGCCGTACGACATCGCCCCGGTCTTGAATCGGCGCACGATCGCCTCTACGGGCTCGACCTCGTCGATCGCCACGGGCGGCCCGGCCGGCTTCAGGCGCATCAGCCCGCGCAGCGTGTAGTGCTCGCGGCTCTGCTCGTCGACGAGGCGCGAGTACTCCTTGAAGCGGCCGTAATCGCCGCTGCGGCAGGCGTACTGCAGGCGGTGGATGGTCTCGGGGTTGAAGAGGTGCCGCTCGCCGTCGTGGCGCCACTTGTACTGGCCGCCGCTGTCGAGGTCGTCGCCGGCGGTGGCGTAGGCGGCGGCGTGACGCCGTGCGACCTCCGCCCCGATCACCTCGAGGCCGATGCCGCCGATCCGCGACGGCGTGCCGCTGAAGTAGCGGTCCACCAGCGCGCGCTCGAGGCCGATCGCCTCGAAGATCTGCGCGCCGCAGTAGCTCTGGATCGTGGAGATCCCCATCTTGGAGATGACCTTCACGACGCCCTTGCTGAGGGTCTTGATGTAGTTCTTGATCGCGTGTTCCTCGTCGACGCCGGGGAGCAGGCCCTGGCGGCCGAGGTCGTGCAGCGTCTCGAAGGCGAGGTACGGGTTGACGGCGCCGGCGCCGTAGCCGATCAGCAGCGCAAGGTGGTGCACCTCGCGCGGCTCGCCGCTCTCGAGCACCAGGCCGACCCGCGTGCGCGTGCCCTCGCGGATCAGGTGGTGGTGCACGCCGGCCACCGCGAGCAGCGCCGGGATCGGGGCGAGCTCGGCCGTGACGCCGCGGTCGGAGAGCACGATCACGTTGATGCCCTCGCGGATCGCCTCCGAGGCGCGCTGGCAGGCCTCGTCGAGGGCGCGGGCGATGCCGGCGCCGCCGTCGCCGGCCGGGAACAGGATCGGGATCGTGCGCGACTGGAAGGCCCAGGCGCCGGAGCGGCCCTTCGGCGAGTCGAGCGCGCGGAGCTTCTCCAGCTCCTCGTTGGTCAGCACCGGCGTCGCCAGCTTGATCTGGTGGGCCGACAGCGGCGTCGGCTCGAGCAGGTTGCGCTCGGGGCCGATCGTGGTGTCGACCGCCATCACGATCTCCTCGCGGATCGCGTCGACCGGCGGGTTCGTGACCTGGGCGAAGAGCTGCTTGAAGTAGTTGTAGAGCAGCTGCGGCTTGTCCGAGAGGACAGCCAGCGGCGTGTCGTTGCCCATCGCGCCGACCGGCTCGACGCCGTCCTTCGCCATCGGCGTGAGCAGCAGCTCGAGATCCTCGCGGGTGTAGCCGAAGGCGAGCTGGCGCTGGCGCACGGTCTCGTGGTCGACGCCGTGCACGTTCGGCGCCTCGGGCACGTCCTGCAGCGTGACGCTGTTGTCGCGCAGCCAGGCCGCGTAGGGCCGCTCGTTGGCCGTGCGCAGCTTGATCTCCTCGTCCGCGACGACGCGGCCCTCCTCGGTGTCGACCAGGAACATGCGGCCCGGCTGCAGCCGGCCCTTCTGCAGCACGCGGTCGGCCGGGATGTCGAGGACGCCGACCTCGGAGGCGAGCACCACCAGGCCGTCCTTCGTGACGTAGTAGCGCGAGGGGCGCAGGCCGTTGCGGTCGAGGGTCGCGCCGATCCGGATCCCGTCGGTGAAGGCGATCGCCGCGGGCCCGTCCCAGGGCTCCATCAGGCACGAGTGGTACTCGTAGAAGGCCCGCTTCTTCTCGTTCATCGACTCGTGGCCGGCCCACGGCTCGGGGATCATCATCATCATCGCGTGGGGCAGCGAGCGGCCCGCCAGCACCAGCAGCTCGAGCACGTTGTCGAACATCGCGGAGTCGCTGCCGTCCGTGTCCACGACCGGCAGGATCTTGGCGAGGTCGTCGCCGAAGAGCTTCGACTCGAACAGGCTCTCGCGGGCGTGCATCCAGTTGACGTTGCCGCGCAGGGTGTTGATCTCGCCGTTGTGGCAGACGTAGCGGTAGGGGTGCGCGCGGGCCCAGTTCGGGAAGGTGTTCGTCGAGAAGCGCGAGTGCACCATCGCCAGGCAGGACTCCACGCGCGGGTCGACGATGTCGGGGAAGTAGGCCGGCAGCTGGGGCGCGATCAGCATCCCCTTGTAGACGAGCGTGCGGTGGGACAGGCTCGGCACGTAGAACAGGCCCCGCCCCGGGATCTCGGAGGCGCGCACGGCGTTCTCGATGCGGCGGCGCAGCACGTACAGCTTCCGCTCGTAGGCGAGGTCGTCCTCGAGCGGCTCGGGCCGGCCGAAGAAGGCCTGGCGCAGCACGGGCTCGCCGGCGCGCGCGGTGGCGCCGAGCGAGGAGTTGTCGGTGGGCACGCTGCGCCAGCCCAGGAACGCGACACCCTCCTGCGCGGCCGTGTGCTCGACGATCTCCTCGCAGCGGCGGCGCGAGGCCGGGTCCGTGGGCAGGAAGACGAGGCCCGCTGCGTAGCGGCCGGGCCCGGGCAGGGTGATGCCCGCGCTGCCGCAGGCCTCGGCCAGAAACGCGTGGGGCATCTGCAGCAGGATGCCGGCGCCGTCGCCGGTGTTCTTCTCGCAGCCGCAGGCGCCGCGGTGCTCCAGGTTGAGCAGCACCTGCACCGCCTGCTCGACGATCGAGTGGGACTTGCGGCCGTGGGCGTCCACGACGAAGCCGATCCCGCACGAGTCGTGCTCGTGGCGGGGGTCGTAGAGACCCTGAGCGCGAGGACCTGGCACCTGTTCCATGCGACCGTTTCCCCTCCCGGCCGCGGCCGTCGCACGCGAGACGGCAGCGCCCGGCGCCGAACGTGTAAAGATGTCGATACTACAGCGGACGCGGGGGGATTTGGGTTCTCCCGCGTGCGATCAGTGCCGCCGATCGGCGCGAACGACGGCCGGCATGGCCGGCGCCGCCGGCGCGCGCGCTCAGGCCACGTCGCTGAAGAAGGCGCGGTGCAGCGCGTGCACCGCGCGTTCGGCGTCGGCCTCGTCGACCACCACCGAGATGTTCACGTCCGAGGCGGCGAACGAGATCATCACCACGTTCACGTCGGCGAGCGCGTCGAAGATGCGGCGAGCCAGGCCGGCGTAGCGGAAGAAGCCGCGGCCCACGAGGGCGACGATCGCCATGTCGCGCAGGATGCGCACCTCGCCGAGGGCCGCCAGCTCGGCCTTGATCGCGGGCAGCTGCTCGACGCTGTCGACCGTGACCGAGACGGAGACCTCCGAGGTCGCGATCAGGTCGACGGGCGTCTGGTGGCGCTCGAACACCTCGAAGACTCGCGCCAGGAAGCCGGAGGCCATCAGCATGCGCGGCTGCGCGACGAGCAGCACCGTGATGCCCCTGCGCTGGACGACCGCGCACGGGCCGGACGGGCCCAGGTTCTCGCGCGGGCTCACCAGCGTGCCCGCCGCCGCGGGCTGGTCGGTGTTCAGCACGCGCACCGGGATGCCCTTGTCGAGCGCGGGGCGGATCATCCCCGGGTGCAGGATCTTCGCGCCGAAATAGGCGAGCTCGGCGGCCTCCTCCGGCGAGACCTGCGGGATCACCCTGGCGTCGGCGGCGATGCGCGGGTCGACGTTCGTCATGCCCGCCGTCATCGTCCAGACCTGGATCTCCTCGGCGCCGAGCGCGGCCCCGAGCACCGCCGCCGTGCCGTCGGCCCCGCCGCGGCCGAGCGTCGTCGTCACGCCCTGCAGGGTCGCACCCATGAAGCCGCCCACCACCGGTACGACGCCGGTTTCGAGCATCGGCAGCAGGTGCAGGCGCGCCCGCTTCTCGGTCTCTTCCAGGAGCGGCGTGGCGGCACAGAACGCCTCGTCCGTGATGAGCAGCGTGCGGCCGTCGACCGCCTGTGCGCGCAGCCCGTCGTGCACCAGGGCCGCGACCGCCAGCTCGCAGGAGAGCCGCTCGCCGATCGCCGCCACCGCGTCCTTCGTGCGGGGCGTCAGCTCCTCGAGCGAGTAGACCGCCGTGTAGTAGGTGCGCAGCTCGTCCACCAGTGAGGCGACGTGGCCGAGCAGCCGGCGCCGGCCCGGCCCCTCGGGCACCAGGCCGCGGGCCACCTTCTCGTGCTCGTCTTTCAGCTCCTGCAGGCGGTCCTCGTAGTCGCCGTTGCGCGCCTTCGCCTCCTGAGCGCCCTGGAGCAGCAGGTCGGTCACCTGCGGCAGCGCGGAGGTGACCACCACCGGCTTGCGGGCCAGGCTCTGCTGGACCAGGCGGGCCATCCCGCGCAGCCGGTCGTCTGAGCCGATGGAGGCGGCGTCGAACTTCATCACGAGCATGGGGCTCACTCCTGCGGGGCTGGCCGGTTGTAGCGGGAGACGAGGTAGCTGATCCCGACCGTCATCACGCTCTCCCAGGCGTGCTCCACCTCGGGACTCCAGCCGGGGTCCACCTCGCGCACGGTGGCGAGCAGGGCGTCGAGCCAGAGGTCGTAGAGCTCGGCGCCGATCGCCATCTGCGAGGCGCTGTGGCGCGCCGCCACCTCGTCCAGGTACGGCATCGGACGCGAGTCCTGCTCGCGCGCCGCCACGAGCAGGAGCTGCAGCGAGGCCTGCAGCATGCGCTTCTGGCGGATGAAGTCGGTGCCGACGAACTTCTCGCGCACCTTCGGAGAGGAACCGAGGAAGCGCCCGTAGAAGCGTTCGAGGAACGCCGGGTCGGTGTTGCAGCGGCGCAGGCTGTCCTCGAACTGGTCGAGGATCGTGTCGTCCACTCGTTCCCTCCCTGCCGCGCGGCAGTCTCGCCGGCGGAGTCTACACGAGTCGGGCGCGCTGTCCGCGCTAGCGCAGCTCACGGATACGGATGTTGCGGAACTCCACCGCCGACCCGTGACCGAGGAAGCCGATGTGCCCGCTCGTCCGCGAGAGCCCCGGGTGCTCTCGATGATCCAGCGTACCACCCGCGCTCGCCGCGTCCAGGTCGGCGTCCACGACGCTCGTCCCGTTCACCACCACGGAGACGTGGCGCCCCCGGACCGTGACCTCCTCGGCGTTCCATTCGCCGACCGGACGCAGCGCGCCGCGGCGGGCCGGGACGACGCCGTAGACGGAGCCGTGGTACTGGTACGGCTGCAGGCCCCAGTAGACGGGCGACCCATCCTCGAGGATCTGCAGCTCCATGCCGACGTAGGCGGCGTCGCCCTCGAGCGGCGCGCGGATGCCGAGCCCGTTGTTGGCGGCGGGGGTGAGCTTGAACTCGAAGCGCAGGACGAAGTCGGTGTACTCCTTCGCCGTGTACAGGTTGCCCCCGGCGCGTTCCGGGTGGACGACGATCTTTCCGGCTTCGGCGGCGTAGCCGTCCACGTTGCCGGTCCAGCCCTCGAGGTCGCGGCCGTTGAAGAGGGGCGTGAAGCCCTCGCTCGTCTCGGCTGCGGGAGCCAGCGGCGGCTCGGCGTCCCGTGGGATCTCGCGCAGGTAGACGTTGCGGAAGGCGAGCGGGTTGCCGTGCGCCTGGAGCTCGATCTGCCCGCTCGGGTAGATGGGACGGCCCCGCTCCCAGTAGTTCTCGAGCACGACGTTGTCGACCACGCGGCGGTCGTTCAGGTAGACCGTGACGCGCTCGCCGATCATCAGGA
>JBGASI010000645.1:0-2518 GCA_044229815.1 Vicinamibacteria bacterium
GAGGGCGCCGACGTGGTGATGATGCTGCGGATCCAGCTCGAGCGCATGTCGGGCGGTTTCTTCCCGACCACCCGCGAGTACTTCCGCCGCTTCGGCCTGAGCGAGGAGCGGCTGCGCCGCGCGAAGAAGGACGTGCTCGTGATGCACCCCGGCCCGATGAACCGCGGCGTCGAGATCGCGAGCGAGGTGGCCGACGGGCCGTACTCGGTGATCCTCGACCAGGTGACCAACGGCGTGGCCGTGCGCATGGCGGTCCTCTACCTGCTGCTCGGCGGAAACGCGGAGGCTGCCTGATGGGCCGGCTGCTGCTGAAGGGCGGGCGCGTGGTCGACCCCGCGCAGGGCGTCGACGCGACGCTCGACGTGCTGATCGCCGACGAGGCGATCGAGGAGGTCGGGCCCCGCCTGCAGCCGCGCGGCGCCCAGCTCGTCGACGTCAAGGGCCTCGTCGTCTGCCCCGGGTTCATCGACCTGCACACCCACCTGCGCGAGCCGGGGCGCGAGGACAAGGAAACGATCGCCAGCGGCACCCGCGCCGCCGCCGCCGGCGGCTACACCGCGGTCTGCGCGATGCCGAACACCGACCCGGTGAACGACCACGCGGGCGTCACGCGGGCGATCCTCGAGAAGGCGCGCGCCGAAGGCGTCGCGCGGGTCTGGCCGATCGGCGCCATCACCCGCGGCCAGCGGGGCGAGGAGCTCGCCGAGATGGGCGAGCTGAAGGAGGCTGGCTGCGTGGCCGTCTCCGACGACGGCCGCCCCGTCGCCTCCGCGCGCATGATGCGCCGGGCCCTCGAGTACGCGAAGGCCTTCGATCTCGTGGTGATCGACCACTGCGAGGAGCCGACACTCGCCGACCGCGCCTGCATGAACGAGGGGCCGGTCTCGACCCTGCTTGGCCTGCGCGGACAGCCCGCGGCGGGCGAGGCGATCATGGTCGAGCGCGACGTGCTGCTGGCGGAGCTGACCGGCGGCCGAGTCCATATCGCGCACCTCTCGGCCGCCGCCTCCGTCGACTCCGTGCGCCGCGGCAAGGCCCGCGGCGTCGGCGTCACCGCCGAGGTCACGCCGCACCACCTGTTCCTGACCGACGAGGCGGTGCGCGAGAGCGGCTACGACACGAACACCAAGATGAACCCGCCGCTGCGCTCCGAGGCCGACCGCCTGGCCGTGATCGCGGGGTTGCAGGACGGGACGATCGACTGCATCGCCACCGACCACGCCCCGCACACGGTGGACGACAAGAAGGTCGAGTACGACCAGGCGGCCAACGGCATCCTCGGCCTCGAGACCGCGGTGGCCCTGTGCCTCGACCGCCTGGTCGGCGCCGGCCTCGTCGACCTGCCGCAGCTCGTGGCGCTGCTCTCGGCCAACCCCGCGCGCGTGCTCGGGCTGCCGGGCGGCACGCTCGCGCCGGGATCGCCGGCGGACCTGACCGTGCTCGACCTGGCGAGGAAGCGGCAGGTCGACCCGGGCCGCTTCGAGAGCCGCAGCCGCAACACGCCGTTCGCCGGCTGGATCCTCAAGGGCTGGCCGGTGATGACGATCGTCGCCGGCCGCGTCGCCTGGAAGGACCCGCGACCCTAGTCCCTTGCTGGACGCTTCCTCCCTCTACCACAGCCTGATCGAGGCGGACCCGGCCGCCGCGCGCGAGCAGTCCGACTGGCTGCGCGACGCCTTCCGCCGCGAGGGCGTCACCTTCGACGGCGAGCCGATGCCGAGCTTCGTGCGCCCGCACTTCGTCGCCCGCGCGGAGTGGAAGGCCCTGCGCTCGGCCGCGGTGCGCGTCCTGGAGACGGCCGCCCGCGTCGCACGCCACGCCTTCGACGGCGACGTGCGCCGCCTGTGCGCCTTTCTCGGTACGCCCGAGGCGGAGGCGGCCTGGATCGCCGTCGACCACGGCCCGCCCGACGTCGTGCTGTCGCGGCTCGACGCGTTCCTGACACCCGAGGGGCCGCGCTTCATCGAGGTGAACTCCGACGCGCCCGCCGGCTTTGGCTACGGCGACCGGATGGCCCGGCTCGTGCGCGAGCTGCCCCTGTTCGAGGCCTTCGCCCGCGCCGCCCCGGTCTCCTACCAGGCCTCGGACGCCGGGCTCGTGCGGGCGGTGGCCGCCTGCTGGCGCGCCGCGGGCGGGACCGGCCGGCCGCGGATCGCGATCGCCGACTGGGCGGATGTGAAGACGCGGGCCGACCAGGAAATCCTGCGCGAGGCCTTCGTGGCCCGCGGCTTCGAGTGCGTGCTCGCCGACCCGCGGGCGATGGACGTGCACGGCGGCCGGCTCCACGCCGGGGGCGCCCCGGTGGACCTCGTGTACCGCCGCGCGGTGCTCTCCGAGCTCGTCGGGCGCGAGATCGAGGTACAGGCCTTCATGGGCGCCTACCGCCACCGCCTGTGCCCGTTCGTCAACACCTTCCGCGGCCGGCTCTCGGAGGACAAGGCCTTCTTCGCGCTCCTGACCGACGAGGCCTTCGCGCACCGTCTCTCCGAGGGCGAGCGGGAGCTGCTCTCGCGCGTAC
>JBGASI010000084.1:0-11560 GCA_044229815.1 Vicinamibacteria bacterium
GTCAGCACCCTGGCCAGCGCTGTCAAGGTCACCCTGGGCCCGAAGGCCCGCACCGTTGTCCTCCAGAGAAGCTTCGGCCCGCCCACGATCATCAATTCGGGCGTGATCGTGGCCCGCGAGATCGAGCTCGAGGACCCGTTCGAGAACATGGGCGCGCAGATGGTGCGCGAGGTCGCCGCCAAGACCTCCGAGGTCGCCGGCGACGGCACCACCACCGCGACCGTCCTGGCGGAATCGATCGTGCTCGAGGGCATGAAGTACGTCGCCGCGGGCATGAACCCGATGGACCTCAAGCGCGGCGTCGACCTCGCGGTCGAGGCGGTCGTCGCGAAGCTGAAGTCGGACGCGCGGCCGTGCGCGAGCCGCACCGAGATCGCGCAGGTCGCAACGATCTCGGCCAACAACGACGCCACCATCGGTGCGCTGATCGCGCGCGCCATGGAGAAGGTCGGCAAGGACGGCGTGATCACGATCGAGGACGGCTCCGGGCTGGAGAGCGAGCTCGACGTCGTCGAGGGCATGCAGTTCGACCGCGGCTACCTGTCGCCGTACTTCGTCAACGTGCCCGACAAGCAGCGCGTGGTGCTCGAGGACCCGTTCATCCTGATCTGCGACCGCAAGATCACCGGCATCCACGAACTGCTGCCGGTGCTCGAGCAGGTGGCCAAGGCGAGCCGGCCGCTGCTGGTGGTGGCCGAGGAGGTCGAGGGCGAGGCGCTCGCGACGCTCGTGGTCAACGCGATCCGCGGCGTGCTCAAGGCGTGCGCGGTCAAGGCGCCCGGCTTCGGCGATCGCCGCAAGGCGATGCTCGAGGACATCGCCGTCCTGACCGCCGGCCAGGTCATCAGCGACGACCTCGGCATCAAGCTCGAGACCGTGACGCTGGACATGCTCGGCCGCGCCAAGCGCGTGACGATCGAGAAGGAGAACACCACGATCGTCGACGGCTCCGGCAAGAAGGCGGACATCCAGGCGCGTTGCGCGCAGATCAAGGCGCAGATCGAGGAGACGACCTCGGACTACGACCGCGAGAAGCTGCAGGAGCGGCTCGCCAAGCTGGTCGGCGGTGTCGCGGTGATCAAGGTGGGCGCCGCCACCGAGACCGAGATGAAGGAGAAGAAGGCCCGCGTCGAGGACGCGATGCACGCGACCAAGGCGGCGGTCGAGGAGGGCATCGTGGCCGGCGGCGGCGTCGCGCTGCTGCGCTGCCTCGCCGCGGTCGACGCGGTGAAGGCCGAGGGCGACGAGGCGGTCGGGGTCACGATCATCCGGCGCTCCCTCGAGGAGCCGCTGCGCCAGATCGCCGGCAACGCCGGCCACGAGGGCGCGGTGGTCGTGGCCCGCGTCAAGGAGCTGAAGGGCGACCACGGCTACAACGCGCAGAGCGACGTCTACGAGAACCTGGTCGAGGCGGGCGTCATCGACCCCACCAAGGTGGTGCGCTCCGCCCTGCAGAACGCCGCCTCCATCGCCTCGCTGCTGCTGAGCACCGAGGCCGTCATCAGCGAGATCCCCGAGCCGAAGGGCGAGGGCCGCTCCGGCGGCGGCATGCCGCCCGACGGCGGCATGGGCGGCATGTACTGAGCCGGGCGGGCCGGGAAGCGGCTCTTTGGGATCGAGGGGCGGGGTACGGCCGATGGGCATGAACGGTCGCTCGGATCAGCTGCGGATCGCCACGGTGATCGGCATCCCGATCTACCTCCACTTCAGCTGGCTGATCATCTTCGGGCTGATCGTGTGGACCCTCTCGACGGGCTACTTCCCGGCCCAGTATCCGGACCTGCCGGCGGCCTCCCACTGGGCCAAGGGCCTGGTGGCGTCGGCGCTGTTCTTCGTGTCGATCCTGCTTCACGAGCTGGCGCACGCCGTCGTCGCGCTGCGGCACGGCGTGCGCACGCAGTCGATCACCCTGTTCATCTTCGGCGGCGTCGCGCGGCTCGAGGAGGACCCGAAGGACGGGCGGGCCGAGCTGTGGATCGCCCTCGCCGGACCGCTGGCGAGCCTCGTGCTGGCGGGCCTGCTCTACGGCTGCACGCTGCTGCCGTTCCTGGGCGCCTCGGTGGCGGCGGTGGCGCGTTACCTGGCCGTGATCAACCTGATCCTCGCTCTGTTCAACCTGGTGCCTGCCTTTCCGATGGACGGGGGACGGCTGCTGCGCGGGGCGCTGTGGGGACGGCTGGGCAAGGCGCGCGCCACGCGGATCGCCAGCCAGGCGGGGACCTTCTTCGCCTTCCTGCTGATCTTCGCGGGTGTCTTCGACCTGGTGCAGGGCGAGGCGCTCGGCGGCGTGTGGTACATCCTGATCGGCTGGTTCATCAAGGACGCCTCGGCCGGCAGCTACCAGCAGGTGCGGCTCGACGAGGCCCTGCGCGGAGTGACGGTGCGCGACGCGATGGCCGAGGCCGTCGTGACGCTGCCCGGCAGCGGATCGGTGACCGAGGCGGTGCGCGAGTTCTTCATGCGCACCGGCTACGGCTCCTACCCGGTGACGCGCGGCGAGGCCGTCGTCGGCCTGCTGTGCCTCAAGGACGTGATGCGGCTGTCCGCGGAAGAGAGGGAGTCCACCTCCGTCCAGGGCGCGATGCGGCCGCTCACGGACGCGCTCGTGACCGAGCCGGATGCCCCGCTGCCCGTGGCGATCGCCCGGATGGCGCGGGCGGGGATGCCGCGGCTGCTGGTGATGCACGGGGACGAGCTCGTGGGCCTGCTGACGATGGCCGGCGTGGCGCGCCGCCTGCGGGTCCGCGAGGAGCTGGCGGGATAGAGCGCGGAGGCGCCGATGCACGGGAAGAGCACGGAGCAGGGCGAGGACGAGCTCTGGGAGAGGCTCCCCTTTCCCATGTTCCGGGCGACAACCGAAGGGCGCGTGCAGAAGGTCAACGCCGCGTTCGTCGCGTGCGTGCGGGGCACCTCCGCCGAATCGCTGCTCGGAACGCCGGCCGACGACCTCTTCGTCGACCCGGGCGAGGCGGCGCGCTGGGCCGCAATTGGCGAGGCCGGGGGCCCGGCTCTCGCCTTCACGACGCAGATCCGGCGCCTCGACGGGACCGTCTTCTGGGCCCGCACGACCGCACAGGCCCTGCGAAACCGGGCGGGAGCGGTCGTCTCTCACGAGGTCCTGGTCGAGGGCGCCGGGCCCGCGCGGCTCGGCGAGCGCCAGCTGCTGGCGTCCGAGCTGCGCTATCGGCGCCTGTTCGAGGCGGCCCGCGACGGCATCCTGATCCTGGACGCGGCGAGCGCGGAGATCCTCGACGTGAACCCGTACCTGTGCGAGCTGCTGGCGCTGTCGCGGGCGGAGGTGCTGGGCCGCAAGCTGTGGGAGATCGGTCCGTTCAAGGACGTGCCGGCGTCCAAGGCGAACTTCCGGGAGCTGCAGAGCCGGGAGTACATCCGCTACGAGGACCTGCCGCTCGAGACGGCGAGCGGCGCGCGGATCGCCGTGGAGTTCGTCAGCAACCTCTACAATGCCGACGGCGAGAGCGTCATCCAGTGCAACGTGCGCGACATCACGCAGCGCAACCGGGAGGCCGAGATGCGCGCCGTGCTGACGCGAGCGGTCGAGCAGGCGGCGGAGTCGATCGTGATCACCGACCGCGCGGCGTCGATCGTCTACGTCAACCCGGCCTTCGAGACGCTCTCCGGCTGGACGAGCGCGGAGGCGCTCGGGCAGAACCCGCGCATCCTGAAGAGCGAGCAGCAGGGCGCGGCGTTCTACCGGCAGATGTGGGAGGTGCTGGCGGGCGGAGGCGTCTGGACGGGCCGCATGGTGAACCGCCGCAAGGACGGGATGCTCTACGAGGAGGTCGCCACGATCTCGCCCGTGCGCGACGCCGCCGGGGAGATAGTCAACTACGTGGCGGTGAAGCGGGACGTGACGGAGGAGGTGCGCCTCGAGCGGCAGCTCGTCCAGGCGCAGAAGATGGAGGCGGTGGGTCGGCTCGCGGGCGGCATCGCCCACGACTTCAACAACCTGCTCGGCGTCGTCAGCGGCTACGGCGAGGTCGTGCACGGGCGGCTCCCGGCCGAGGACCCGCTCCGGCCGAAGATGGAGCACCTGCTCAGGGCGGCGGAGCGGGCCGCGGGCCTCACCCGGCAGCTGCTCGCGTTCAGCCGCGAGCAGGTGTTGCGGCCGCAGGTGCTCGAGCTCAACGCCGTCGTCGGCGAGGTCACGCCGATGCTCGAGCGGCTGATCGGGGAGGACGTCGAGCTGTCGAGCCGACTGGACCCCGCGGCCGGCAACGTGAAGGCGGATCCCGGCCAGCTCGAGCAGGTGCTGATGAACCTCGCGGCCAACGCGCGCGACGCGATGCCCGAGGGAGGGAGGCTCCTCTTCGAGACCGCGAACGTCGAGCTGGACGAGGCCTACGCCGCGTCGCACCCGCCGGCCCGGCCCGGCCGCTACGTCCTGCTGACGATCAGCGACACGGGCACGGGGATGGACGCCGAGACCCAGGCGCGGATCTTCGAGCCGTTCTTCTCCACCAAGGAAGTGGGAAGGGGGACCGGGCTCGGCCTCGCGACCGTCTACGGCATCGTCCGGCAGAGCGAGGGCTACATCTGGGTCTACAGCGAGCTCGGCGTGGGCACGACCTTCAAGGTCTACCTGCCGCGCGTCGACGAGGCGGCGCCCGTCGCGCCCCACGCGCGGCCGCTGCCGCTGCCGCGCGGCAGCGAGACGGTGCTGCTGGTCGAGGACGAGGCGTCGCTACGCGAGCTGCTGCGCGAGGGCCTCGAGGAGAGCGGCTACACGGTGCTGACGGCCCGGGACGGCGCCGAGGGCCTCCAGGTCGCCGAGGGGCACGCCGGAGCGCTGGCGCTCATGGTCAGCGACGTCATCATGCCGGGCATGACCGGGCCCAGGCTGGTCGAGCTGCTGGCTCGGGTCCGGCCGCAGATGAAGGTCCTCTACATCTCCGGCTACAGCGAGGAGGCCGTGTCGCGGCACGGCCTGCTGGGCCCCGGCGCGGCCTTCCTCACCAAGCCGTTCGGCCTGGGGGTCTTCCTGCGCCGCGTCCGCGAGTCGCTCGACGGCGCCTGAGCGGGCGTTCAGGCCTGGACGGCCTCGGCCTCTTCGGCCTCGAAGCGCGTCTTGTGCACCGTGCCCTCCGGGTGGGCCGGCGGGGAGTAGATCGTGTACAGCCGCAGCGGCGCGCTCTTCGACGCGTTGAACACGCTGTGGTGGGTCCCGGCCGGCACCACGACGCCGTCACCGGCGTGCGCCAGCCTCTCGTCCTTGTCGTCGAACACGAAGCGCGCGTCGCCGCGCTCGATGCGGAAGAACTGGTCGGCGTCGGCGTGGACCTCGTCGCCCGTGTCCTCGCCCGGTTGCAGGCACATCACGACGAGCTGGGTGTGGCGGCTGGTGAACAGCACGCGGCGGAAGAACGTGTTCCGCAGGGCTACCTGCTCGATCGCTCCAACGTATCCGTCCATAGTGGGTGAGACCCTCGACCCCGCTCGTGCGGGCGGGGGTCTCTACGGTAGCAGGTTCCAGCCCGGCGCGTCTGCTTGTTTGTGGGCGCGCTGGGCCGGCGATCCATCGACCGCGGCCCATGCGACGGCGTCCCGCAATCGATTGGTCCGCGGGGCGCCGCACCTGTCAGGATGGGTGAAGACCGGCTGCACGGGCGAGGGGCAAGGGCCGCCTCCCCGTCGCGCCGGGCAAGGTGAACCCAAATGCACCGGCTACTGTGTTGGCTCCTCGGCCACGACACCATGACGACTCGGGCGCGACACAGGATCTGCCTGCGTTGCGGCAAACGCGAGACGCTGCGCCAGTACGGCGAGCTCGTCGCGTGGGAGGACGTGACCGCCGCAGTCGTGCGCGGCTAGAAGACGACGCCGAGCTCGAGGAAGCCGCGCGGCCCCTTGAGGTCGTCGCCGCTGTCGTACTCGACGTCGCCCTGCAGGTAGACGCGGCGGCCGAGCTCGCCGCGTCCCATCAGGCGCAGCCACTGCGTGGTGCGGTCCTGCTCGTTCAACTTGACGCGGTAGAGCGACCGGCCGTACGAGAGGTCGAGCGTGTGGCCGGCGCGGAAGCGCCGCCCGAGGCGGGCCGTGACGAGGCCGCCGTTCGTGTAGCCGTTCGAGAAACCCGAGGCGTCGAGGCTCGCGGAGAGCGACGAGCCGAAGATGCTGGAGTGCCGCACGCCCGCGTTCGCCGAGTAGGCGTTGGCGATGTCGAGCTCGGGGTGACGCGGGTCGGGCTCCTTGAGGCTCATGCCGAAGCCGGCCGAGGCGCCGAAGCCCGTCGGCCGCGCGAGGTTGACACCGGCCCGCAGCCCCTGCTGCAGCAGGTCGTCGAACACGTCCTCCGGCACCAGGCGGTTCCTGGAGTAGCGGTAGTTCCTGCGGCCGTCGTACGAGACGTAGGCCCAGGCGGAGCTGGCCACGCGCAGGTTGCCCGACACGGACACGTTCGACAGCTGCGTGCCCTTGCCGGTCGCCTCCTTGCGCCAGCCGGTGTTGAGGTCCAGCTCGGCCCGCTCGAAGAGCGACCAGCGGCCCCCGCCGCCGAAGCGGCTCTCCAGGCTGAGGTACTCGCGGCTGACGTCGCCGCCGGCGTTCTCGCGCACGAAGGCGAGCGTCGCGTCGTACCCGGCGCGCGAGTAGCGCCCTCCGGGCGCGAGACGGACGAAGCCGCCGTACTTCTGGCCGTAGCTGTCGAGCGAGAGGCCTTCGATGTCCGCCACCTTGCCGGCGAAGCCGCCGACCTGGAGGCTCGGCCGGAGGCGGTAGCGGGCGAGCAGGCCGTCGAGGTAGCCGATGCCGACGAAACGGTAGATGCCGATGCGGCCCGCCTCCACGGCGAAGCGGTCCGAGGGCGGCTCGTAGCGCAGGGCGGCCTCGTAGAGGCGGTCGGAGCGCTCGTCGCGCGGCGTGCGCGCGCTGAGGTCGCGTGAGCGCACGTCCTGGCGGCTGCGGGCTCGCAGCGTGAAGCTCAGGGGCTGGCCGGCGATGTCGTAGACGCCGAGGTCGAGCCGGGCCGTGCGCTCCTCGAAGTCGAGCCCCGACTCCGTGTCGTCCCAGCTGCGGTAGTAGCCGAGCGAGGCGGAGCCGCGCACGCGAGCCCGCGGGCCGGCCGGCTTCGTCGCGGCCGGGGCCGCGGCAGGAGTCCCGGCGGGGGCCTCGGCTGCAGCCGCCTGCGCCGGGACCGGCGCCGTCGCTGGCGCGGCCGCGCCGCCCGGGCGCGTCAGGAGGAGGGCCTTGTCGCCCGCCCGGACCGGCCGGGTCTCCGAGAGCACCTTGCAGGAGGCCGAGCGATCGGCGGCGTAGACGACCTCGAGCTCGCCGAGGGTCGCCTTGCCGTCCGACACGACCAGCCGGTCGCCGACGGCGAGGCCGGCCGTGAGGCCGGCGTCGAGGTAGACCGTGCCCGCCGAACGGTACTTCACGGCGAAGGCCCGCGCGCCGGGGGCGGGCGACGGCGGCAGGGAGGCCGGCGTCGGCGCGGGCGCGGCCGGGGTGGCCGGCACGGTCGCGGGAGCAGGCGCCTTTGCCGCCGGGGTCGCCTCGGCCGAGACGACGACGTCGCCGGTGGCGATCGGGCGGGTCGAGGACAGGATGCGGCAGGAGGCCCAGCGTTCGGCGACGTCGACCACCTCGAGCTCGGCCACGGGCATGGCGCCGGCCACGACGCGGAGCCGGTCGCCGATCTTCACGCCCTGCGCCCGGCCGCCGTCGATGCTGACGGCCGAGCGGTCCTGCGCGGTGACGACGAAGCGCCGCTCGGCCGGCCACGCGGCCGCGGCCAGCAGGGCGAGCGCGAGCGTCAGCGTGGTGCGTCCCAGGATGCCCAGGCTCGCGCTCCTACGGCAGGCGGCGCGCGTCGCCGGCCGAGTCGGCGCGCCCGTTGCGGTGACACTGGTAGCAGGCGGAGCTGGCGTAGCGATAGCCGCTGCGCCCCTTGTGGTCGGAGTCCACCTTCGTCTTGTTCGAGTGGGCGTGGCAGAGGATGCACTCGAACACCTGGTAGCTGCCCGCGCTGACGTGGCACTCGCTGCAACTCGACCACTGGCCCCGGTGGCGGCCCGAGTAGATCGGGAAGTAGCGCCCGTCGTGGTCGAAGCTCGCCGGCTTCCAGGCGGTCGTCTCGTGGCAGCTCGCGCAGTTCGTGGGGAACGCGGCGGCCCGGTGGTTGGGGTTCGAGGTCGCGTCGTAGTTCGCCTTGTGGCACGAGTAGCAGTCGGTGGGCGTCCCGCTGTAGCGGCCGCCCGTGTGGCAGCGCGCGCAGTCGACGCGGGCGTGGGCCCCCGTGAGCGGGAAGCGCGAGCGGGAGTGGTCGAACGTGGCCGGCCGCCAGCCGGCGATCGTGTGGCAGTTCTGGCAGGTGGTCGGGAAGCCGCCGCCGGCGTGGCTCGGGTTCGCGGTGGCCGCGTAGTCCTTCTGGTGGCAGGAGTAGCAGGCGGGCGAGGTGCCGGCGTAGTTGCCGCCCGTGTGGCAGCGCACGCAGGCGAGGCCGGCGTGGCCCCCCGCGAGCGGGAACGACGCGGGGTGCGAGAACGCGGCCGAGTGCCAGTTCGGGGCCGTGACGTCGTGGCAGTCCTGGCAGCGTCGCGAGAAGCCCGACTGGGAGTGGTTGGGGTTCGTGGTGGCGAGGTACGTGGGCAGGTGACAGTTCCCGCACTCCGCGGGCGTGTTGCGGTACTCGGAAGGCTGCTGGCCGTTGTGGCAGGCGGAGCAGTCGAGCCGCGCGTGCGAGGCGAAGAGCGGGAAGCGGGTCCGGCTGTGGACCTGGGCCAGCTCGCGCTGGTTCGTCCACGTGGTCGGCGTGTGGCAGGCCTCGCACTGGAAGCCCATCTCGCCCCGGTGCGCGTCCTTGTGGCAGTCGGCGCAGGCCGTCGACACCTGGTTGAAGACGAGCGTGCGGTGGCAGCTCCGGCAGGAGGCCTTCGCGTGGGCGGACTCGAGCGCGAAGCCCGTCTTGTCGTGGCGGAAGCCGGGCGACTTCGCGAGCGGGACCCACTTCTCGGGGCTGTGGCACTCCGCGCAGTCGAGCTGCAGGTTGCCGTGGGGCTGCCCGCTCGCGGTCTGGGCGCGCAGCGTCGGCGCCAGCAGCAGGGTCGCGGCCAGGGCGGTGAGGAACGTCAGGCCTCTCATGTGTTCAGCATAGCGGCGGGCCGTGGCGACGCAAGTCGGCTGGATCACACCTGGCGGGTGGTCCTGCCGCGCCACGATTGATTCGATGAGATTGGGTGTTTCTAGGCCGACGTGTCGCCCCGCTCGATGTGGAAGACCTCGCGCAGCTCGCGCGAGACGGGGCTGTCGTCGGGGTTCGCCGGCATCAGCTCGCGCATGTGTCGCCACCAGCGGCGGCAGACGTCCGTTGCGGCGATGGCCTGCCAGCGTTCCTCGCTCTCGATCTCCGCGTAGGCGAAGAGGTCGCTCGTCTGCGGGTCGAGGTAGATCGAGTAGCTGCGCACGCCGTGCGCGACGAGAGCCTCTTCCAGCTCGGCCCAGATCGGGTCGTGCCGGCGGGCGTACTCGTCGTGCTGGTCCTCCCGCACCGACATCCGGAACGCCTTGCGGATCATCGCGGCCTCCCGTCCGATCCAGTCAGGGCCGGTCCTTGTAGCGCTCGTAGAGGCGCGTGTGGCGTGTCTCGAGCGGCTGGAGGACGCCGTCGATCAGCACGTGCGTCACCTGCGTGCGCGCGTCGAGGATGTCGCCCGTCGCCAGCACGAGGGTCGCGTCCCGTCCCGGGGCGATCGCGCCCAGCCGGTCGGCGATGCCGAAGATCTCGGCCGGCGCCAGCGTGATCGCGCGCAGCGCCTCGGCCGGAGGCAGCCCGTAGGCGGCGGCCATCGCCGCCTCGTACGGCAGGTTGCGCGCGAACTGGGCGTCGTCGGTGCCGATCGCAAAGCGCACGCCCGCGCGCTGGAGCACGGCCGCGTTCGCGTACGGCGCGTCGTAGGGGTCCGACTCCCGCGACGGCAGGCGGTCGACGTTGAGCAGCACCGCGACGCCCTTCTGCTCGAGCAGCGGCGCGCAGCGCCAGGCCTCGAGCCCGCCGGCGATCACGAGCCGCAGGCCCTGCTCGCCGGCGAAGCGGACCGCCCCGCGGATGTCCTCCTCGTCGTCGGCCCGGACCACCACGGGCGCCTCGCCGCGGGCATAGGGGGCGAGCGCCTCGAGCGCGAGGTTCGTCTCGGGCGCGGGCCGCGCGCCGCGCGCCGCCTCGGCCACGGCGCTGGCGTGCGCCTTCGCCTCGGCGAAGAGCGAGGCGAGGCGGGCGAGGGCCTTCTCCTGGTTCTTCCTTCGCTCCTCGAGGCGCTTCTCGAGCGTCTTCGGCTCCGGCTCGTCCGAGCCGCGGCCGTCGCCGCCCGGGCTGCCGTCCGGGTAGACCACGTGCAGCGCCGCCGGGGCGCGCACGATCATCGCCTCCGGCGTCGTGCCGGCGAGGCGCACGACGGCGCTCTGGCCGGAGACGAGCCCGCCCGTCGGCGCGCTGAGGGCGGTCGTCACGCCGTTGGCCCTCGCCACGGGCACGAGCTCGCTGTCCGGGTGCAGGGCCACCCAGGCCTTCGCGTGCGGGTTCACGTCGCCGACCTCGGTGGTGTCGACGGTGGCGGCGACACTCGGCACCTCGACGAGGCCGATCGAGGAGAGCGCGTCGAAGAGGCCGGGATACAGCGTCCGCCCGGCGGCGTCGATGACCGTGGCCCCGGCCGGCAGCGCGAGCGCGGCGCCGACGGCGGCGATGCGGCCCTTCTCCACGAGCACGCTGCCCTTCTCGATCACCGGGCCCGAGACGGTGACGATCCGGGCGTTCGTGATCGCGAGGGGCGTCTCCTGGGCGAGCAGGACGGCCGCCGAGAGAGCCTGCACGGCGAGCGCGAGGGCGAAGCGAGCGCCGGCCTTCACCGGGCACCTCCCGCCGCGGCGAGCGGCGCCCAGGCGGCGAGCGCGCCGCGCGCGGCCGCGTCCTTCGCCCGGTCGAAGTAGACCCGCCCGTCGACGAGGGTCATCTCGCAGCGGGCGCCGGCCGAGAGCGGGTGGCCGCTGAAGATGGCGAGGTCGGCCTGCTTGCCGGCCTCGAGCGAGCCGACGTAGCGGTCGACCCCGAGCAGCCAGGCGGGGTTGAGCGTGAGCATGCGCAGCGCCTCCTCCTCGCTCGTCCCGCCGTACTTGACCGCCTTCGCCGCGTCCCAGTAGAGCCGGCGCGCCAGCTCGTCCGAGTCCGAGTTGACCGCCACGCGCACGCCGTGCCGCGCGAGGATGGCCGGGTTGTAGGGGGTGGCGTCGAGCGTCTCCATCTTGAAACCCCACCAGTCGATGAAGGTGCCGACGCCGGCCCCGTGGCGCGCGATCTCGCCCGCGATCTTGTAGCACTCGAGGCCGTGCTGGAAGCTGCGGACCTTGAAGCCGAAGTCGTCCGCCACCTTCATCAGCATCAGCATCTCGTCGGCGCGGTAGGCGTGGGCGTGGACGAGCACCTCGCCGTCGAGGATGTCGGCGAGCTCCTCGAGACGCAGGTCCCGCCGGGGCGCGACCGTCGCGGCCCCGCCGGGGCCGGCCGCCCTGCGCGCGGCCTCGTGGTCCGTCCACTCCCTGCGGTAGG
>JBGASI010000646.1:0-2510 GCA_044229815.1 Vicinamibacteria bacterium
ACGTCCGCCAGGCCGCTTCCGTCTCGGCCGCCATCTGGCGGACGGTGGCGCGCACGCGCGCCTCGGTGCGGTCGAGCGAGCGCAGCGCTTCGCGCTGGCGCTCCTTGTCCGGGGTGCCGTCGGGGCGCTTGGGGTGGGCCCGGCCCATTTGCACGCCGGCGTCGTAGGCGAGCTCGCGCAGGTCGCGCGGGTCCTGGATCTCCTTGCGGATCGAGGCCTCGACGTACTCGTCGGTCCAGTCGTGCACCCAGAAGAACTTGTCGCCGTGCGGCACCACGGCCGCGTAGGCGAACGGCTCGTAGGCGATCAGCCGCTGGCCGTCGAGCACCCGCGAGGCGCCGACGTCCGTGCGCACGCAGGGGTTGCCGGCGAGGTCCCGGATCTGCTTCGCCTCCACGATCAGGTCGTCCGTGGGCTTCTCGCTGCGGCCCTCGAAGATGATCAGGTACTTCTCGTCGAGCGCGCTGCCGATGCCCATCGTGAGCGTCCCGATCCGCTTGACCTTGAAGAACCACGGGGGCAGCTCGCGGGAGAAGCGCACGAGCTCCTCGATCCGCGCGACGCCGTCGGCGAAGGCGTCGGCCGGCAGCGGGGCGGCGTCGATCATCTTGTGCGCCTGGCGCAGCGCCGGGGCGTGGTCCCACTTGAAGCCCGCCCGGATCCGCGTGACGAGCCTCGGCGTCCGCATCGAGAGGTGCATGTCGCCGCCGAGCCCGTCGCGGTAGCCGCGCAGGAACTCCACGAGCGGCCCCTGCTCGTCCTTCCAGCCCTTCTGGCGCGCGGCGAGCACGATCGAGGTCCCGAAGCGCACGAGGTCGATCACCGGCTTGCCGCGGGTGCAGTCGTCGAAGTCCGTCAGTCCCCGGCCGATGCTGGTGACGGCGTACTGCTCGACGTGGGCGTCGCCGTGCAGGTTCACCTCGGGCAGCGTCGCGAGGGCGTCGCCGAAGAGCCGGCAGGTCTCGGCCGCGAAGCCGGCGCTGACGAAGCGGAAGTAGGCGTGGGGGCTCTCCGCCAGCTTGGCGACGAGGTCCGGCCGCTCCAGCAGGCGCGGATCCTTCGCATCGACCGAGAGGTCCGCGGCGCTGCCGGCCACCGCCAGCAGCACGCCGGCGGCCAGCCAGCACACCACGCTTCGCGCCATAGCCGACGATTCTACAACGCGGCTTCCGGCCCCGCGTGGCCGCGGACCTCGTGCGCCGCGCGCAGGAGATAGACTCGGCCACAGATGACGACGCCGGGCTACTCCCTGAGGCTCGATCCCTGGGCAGCCGAGTACGGAGGTGCGATCCAGGCGGAGGACGAGCAGCCGCCGGCTGCCGTCGACACGCGCGTCGAGACGGCCGCCTGGGCGGCGCTGCGGCCCGCGCCGGCGCCGCGGCCCGGCCGCATCGCCTTCGTCGACGGCGTGCGCCGCGTCGAGCACCGGCTGCTCGTCAGCCAGGGCGAGCGGACGGTCTTCGGCCTGCTCGGCTCCTTCGGCGTCGGGGCGGTGGTCGTCGCCGCCGCGGCCCGCGTCGCGCACGCGCAGGTCGGCCGCGTGGCGGTCACCGGTGGCGGCGTGAAGCTCGAGCCGTTCGTCGCCCCGGTCGGCTTGGCGGGGGCGCCGGTCGTCTTCGAACCGGCGAGCGAGCCCGAGGACACGTTCGAGGCGCCGCTCGCGGGCCTGCAGACGGCGATGCGCCGCAGCGAGGCCGGGCTCGCCGAGCGGCTCTCGGCCGAGACGGACGTCGTGTTCCAGGACGGCCCGCTCGGCTTCCTCACCTCCGCGGCCCGCGGCAGCGTCGTCGGCTTCGTCAAGACCCTTCAGCGCCAGTACCTCGACGCCGCGGCCCGGGCCCTGCTGCCCCGGCTGGCCGTCGGCGAGCGGACGCCGCTGTTCCTGATCCCCGGCCGGGAGGGGCGCTACTCCTGGTACCTGCGCCTCGCCTTCGGCCGCGCGATCGAGTCGCCCCTGACCGGCGTCGCCCGGCTCGAGGCGCCGGCCTCGCGCGGTCTCGAGGAGGCGCGCCGACTGGCCGACCTCTCGGCCCGCGAGATCCCGCGTTTCGCCTCCGACGGGGCGCGCGACCCGCGGGCCCCGCAGAACCTCCACCCCATCGGCGGGCTCGAGGCCCGCCTCAAGCACCTCCTCGGCGACCCGCTGGTCGTGCGCCGGGCCGTCGAGGCGCAGATCCACCGCGAGGTCAGCGCGTGATGAACCCGGTAGGGCGCGTCCTGGGGACGCTCGACTCCATGCCGCTCGAGTTCTGGGTGGCGATCGACGAGGGCCAGTACCTGCAGCTCGACGACGTCGTCGAGGTGACGACGCCCCGGCCGGACGGCAGCGAGGGGCGCCTCTACGGCGTCGTCGACCTCGTGCGCGCGCGCCACGAGGGCGCCCGGCTCGACTCGGACGTGTTCCTGGTCGAGCAGGGCGTGCTGCCGGCGATGGTGGCCGAGGCCGCCCACGTGCGCGTCACGCGCGTCGAGCCCGAGGTGTTCGTGCCGCCGCGGCCCGGCCGGGCGGT
>JBGASI010000647.1:0-2505 GCA_044229815.1 Vicinamibacteria bacterium
GCTCACGGCCGCCGGTCGCCGTGGCGCTCGCCGAGCAGGCGCGCGAGCACCTGGACGTCGACGTTGCCGCCGGTCACGATCGCCACCAGCGGACCGTCGGGCAGCCCGCGCAGGCGGGAGGCGCGCGCCGCCGCCACGCCGACGGCGCCCGAGGCCTCCGCGACGACCTGGTCGGCGGCGAGCAGGGCCACCACGGCGTCCTCGATCTCGCTCTCGGCGACCGTCACCACCTCGTCCACGAGGTCGCGGTGCTCGAAGGCGATCTCGCCGATGCCGCCGGCGAGACCGTCCGCGAGCGTCGGTTCGGCGGGGTAGCTGAGCAGGGCGCGGCCGAGGCGCAGCGACTCGCGCAGGGCGGGCGAGGCCTCGGGCTGCACGGCCACGATGCGCGTGCGCGGGGAGAGCGCCTCGAGCACGGTGGCGACGCCGGCGAGCAGGCCGCCGCCGCCGACGGGGACCAGCACGGCCGCCGGCTCAGGACACTCCGCGAGCAGCTCGAGCGCCAGCGTGCCCTGCCCGGCCGCGGTGGCCGCGTCCTCGTAGGCGTGGACGAAGGTGGCGCCGCTCTCGCGCTCGAAGGCGCGCGCGGCCACGACCGCGTCGTCGTAGCTGGCGCCTTCCACGCGCAGCTCCACCGGGAAGCGGCGCAGCTTCTCGAGCTTGGCGCGCGGGGCCGTGCGCGGCACGAAGAGCGTCGTCCGGAAGGTCCCGCCCAGGCGCGCGGCCGCGAAGGCCACGCCGAGCGCGTGGTTGCCGGCCGAGGCGGCGACGACGCCGCGCGCCCGCGCCGCCGCGCCGAGCGAGCACAGGCGGTTCGTGGCCCCGCGCACCTTGAACGACCCGGTCGGCTGCCAGCACTCGAGCTTCAGCAGGAGCTCGACGCCCGGCGCCGCCAGGCTCGGCCGCAGCGGCGTCGGCCTCAGGTGCGGCTCGAGGCTGCGCCGGGCCGCGAGGACGTCGTCGAGCGAGAGCCGTGGCATGGGCTTCACTCCGCCGGCCGCAGCGGGCCCGAGGCGACGAGGTCGAGGCGGGGCTCGTCGCACTCGGCGGCGATCGCGTCTCTCACCGCGTCGCGCGCGCGCACGAGCGCGGCGAGATCCGCGGAGGCGGCCGTGACCGGCTCGCCCACGTGCAGGCGGAGCGGCCCGGGCCGCGGCAGCGACCACTCGCCGCGCATCAGCCGCCGCGTGCCCGCCAGCGCCAGCGGCACCACCGGCACGCCGGCCGCGGCCGCCGCCTTGAACGCTCCCAGGCGGAACGGCCGCAGGCCGGTCGCCGCGGTGAAGGTCCCCTCGGGGAAGAACAGCACGCGTTCGCCCGCGCGCAGGGCGTGGTCCACGAGCTGCGCGTCGGCGACGCTCTGCACGGCGTCCCAGCGGTCGACGGTGAGGTGCCGGCAGCGGCGCACGAAGGCCCCGATCAGCGGGTAGGAGAGCACCTCGCGCTTCGCGACGAAGAGGAAGTCGAGCGGCACGAGCGCCAGCAGGGCGGGGATGTCGCTGTAGGAGGCGTGGTTCGCGGCCAGCACCAGCGCGCCCGTCCGCGGCAGCCGCTCGAGGCCCGCCGACTCGAGCCGGCACCCGAGGACCGCGAGGATCGCGCGGCAGGCGGCGCGGCCGAGCGCGAAGGCGAAGCGCCGGCTCGGCACGAGCACCACCAGCAGCCAGGTGGCGAGCAGGATCGGGGTGAGCGCGAGCGCGAGCCAGGTGGCGTAGAGCCCCCGGCGCAGCCGCGCGAGAGGCGTCCGCAGCGACTCGGCACCGGCGGCGGCGAGCAGGCGGGCCCTGTGGCGCAGGCCCGTGCGCGGCGGCCGGCCGAGGCGGCCCGCCAGGAACAGCTCCTTCGTCTCCGCGCGGCGCACCTTGCCGCTCGACGTCTTCGGCACCGTCCCCGGCGGCACGAGGCGCACCTCGTCCGGGGGCACGTCGACGGCGGCCGCCACGCGCTCGGTGACGGCCGCGACCACGCGCTCGCGCCCGGGCCCGTCCTCGACCCGGGTCTCGGCGACGATCACGAGGCCCTCCGTGCCGAGGCTCGCGTTCGCCACGCCGAAGGCCACCACGCAGCCCCGGCGCACGCCGTCGACCGCCGCCGCGGCCTCCTCGATCTCCTGCGGCACGAGGTTCCGGCCGCCCTTGATGATCAGGTCCTTGCGCCGGCCGCACAGGTGGATCTCGCCGTCGGCGCGGTACGCGAGGTCGCCGCTGTCGAGGTAGCCGCCCGCGAGCGTGATCGCGGCGGTCGCCTCGGGCCGGTGGTAGTAGCCGCCGGTCATCGAGGGGCCGCGGAAGACGAGCCGGCCCACGACGCGCTCGGCCACGTCGCCACCGGCGTCGTCCACGATGCGCACCTCGTGGCCGGCGAGCTCGCGCCCGACGGAGACGAACTCGAGCGCGCCGGCGTCCCCGTCGGGCGCGCGCTCGGCGCGGCCCTCGTGCTGGAACGGCCCGCGCGCGACGCGATCGAAGCGGGCGCCGCGGCCGAGCGGCGGGAAGGCGAGGGCGA
>JBGASI010000648.1:0-2493 GCA_044229815.1 Vicinamibacteria bacterium
TTCTTCGTCCACGTCCACTCTCGGCTGCGGACGTTGCAGCAACGCTTCCTCGAGTCGCAGCTCGGGCAGATCGGCGCCCTGACCCTGCGCGGGGGCGATCCCGCGAAGGACTACTCCGACTACGAGGCGGCGCTCGTGCGCGTGCTGCGCTCGGTGCGCGAGGGTGACCGGCGCCAGGGCCTGCTGAACCTGTTCTGGCTGGTGCACAGCCGCGACTCGGCGGAGCACCTGCGCTCCCTCGAGCAGCGCTCGCAGTCGCTGCGCCGCGGCAAGCAGTCGCTGTTCCCGCTGCTGCAGTCGTTCTACCGGCGCATCGACCAGGACTGCCGGCGCCAGCGCGAGGGCGAGACCTGGGCGGCGGGGGAGAACGCGTCGCTGGTGGCCTCGATCATCGAGGATGGCTTCGCCTTCACGGAGACCTCGGCCGGCGAGCTCGACCTCACGCACTTCCTGGCCACGAACAAGCGCTACCGCATCCCGGCCGAGGCCTTCTTCGAGATCCAGCAGGTGCTGGTGCGCGAGGCGGAGCGGCGGCTGCGCGACGGCGACCGCGCCCTGCTCGCGCGCTGCGCGAAGCACCTGCCGGAGCTGCGCCGCGAGCACTACCTCAAGCCGGGCAGCCTGCTGCGGATCGTGATGAGCCCGGCGGTGCTCGCCTACCTGCTCTCGGACCCGTGGACCACCGGCCCGCGGCTGCTCGCGGGCCCCGCGCTGCGCGCCGAGGCCGAGCGGCGGCGGGGGCCGGAAGTGCTCGACGCCTTCCTCGAGATCACCGCCAACATGCGCCGCTTCGAGATCGTCTCGCACCTGCGCGACCGCGTCGTCTCGCTGGCGGTCGAGCGCTCGTTCGAGCTCGAGGACAAGGCCCGGCGCGGCCTGCGCGTGTACGAGTTCGGCGAGTCGGCCGAGGTGCTCAACAACGCCGTGGCGGCCACCGTGCTGTTCCTGGACCTGCGCGGCTTCACGCGCACGTCCGAGGGGCAGATCTCGGAGCGGGACCTCACGCGCGAGCTGTACGTGGTGTTCGACGACTTCGTGCCGATCGTGGAGCGCTTCGGCGGCCGGGTCGACAAGTACCTCGGCGACGGCATGATGGTCGCCTGGGGCACGGAGCGGGCCGACCCGCTCGACCCGCTCAACGCGCTGCGGACCGCGATCCTGTGCCAGGAGTCGCTCGCCCGCAAGCGCGAGCAGGGCGCCACCTGGTTCATGATGGGCGTCGCCATCCACCACGGGCGCGTCTACCTGGCCCGCTTCATCGCCGGGCCCGACGAGGTGCACTCGACCGTGATCGGGCGCAACGTGAACCTGGCGGGCCGGCTGTCCTCCGCGGCGAAGAAGCCGCTGGAGGAGGACGAGGGCCAGGCCGGCGCGGACGAGGCGGCGCGGCTCTCCGGCCGGGTGCGGGTGGACGCCGACGGCACGCTGTTCAACGAGGGCATCGCGATCAGCCGCGACACGCTGAACCAGCTCGAGACCCACCTCGCGCTCGTGCACGACGAGGGCGTCATGGAGTACGAGGACGAGGTGATCGACCGGCGTATCGTGATCCGCTACGCCGGCGACGCGAAGTTCAAGGGCGTGCGCTCGAGCCTGCCCGTCTACGACGTGGCGTGCGAGGGGCGGGGCTAGGCGCTTGGAGCGCCTCTACACGCCCTGGAGGATGGCCTACGTGACCAGCGCCGACCGGACGCCGGGCTGCGTGCTGTGCCGCGCGCGCGACGGCGAGGGAGGGGCGGACCGCCTGATCGTGCACGTGGCGGAGACGAACTTCGTCGTCATGAACCTCTACCCTTACAGCGGCGGGCACGTGATGGTGGCGCCGAAGCGCCACCTGGGCTCGCTCGCCGAGGCGACGCCCGAGGAACTGGCCGAGATGATGGCGCTGGCGCGCCGGCTCGAGGCGGTGTTCCGCGAGGAGTACCGGCCGGACGGGATCAACCTCGGCATGAACCTCGGGCGGTCCGCCGGCGCCGGCGTCGCGGACCACATCCACATGCACCTGGTGCCGCGCTGGAACGGCGACACGAACTTCATGACGATCGTGGGCGGCACCCGCGTGATCCCGGAGCAGCCGGAGCAGGCCTGCCTTCGCCTGCGCCCGTACTTCGCGCCATGAGACGGGCCCGGGTCGCCGCGCCGCTCGTCGCGCTCCTGTTGCTGTGGGCCGCGGGCGCGGCGCCGCAGCAGGGCACGATCATCACCACGCTGACGCTGTTCGCCGGCACGGCCGAGGGGCTGTGGCGCACGACGGACTGGGGTTCGACCTGGGAGCAGGTCCACGGACGCACCTCCGGCACCCGGCTCGACACGCTCGGCGCGGCGGCGGCCATCCGCCCGCTCGGCGCGCAGGTGTGGCTGGGCGGGGAAGGCGGCCTCTACCACTCCGACGACTTCGGTGAGACCTGGGCGCCCCTGTCGCTGACGCCCGGCATTCGGGCGCTGCTGCTCTCGCGCTGGCCGCAGGCCGACCCGACGGTGTTCGCGGGCACG
>JBGASI010000085.1:0-11458 GCA_044229815.1 Vicinamibacteria bacterium
GTCCAGCTCGTGCACCCGTGTCGCGAGCGATCCCAGGGGGATGAGGCGCGCGCCCTCGATCCGGCACAGGGCCCACTCGGAAGGCTCGCGGACGTCGACGATCTCGATCGGCTCCCCGGCGTCGAGCCGGCGCTTGAGTTCGGCGGCGCCGATCTCCTCGACGGGCCCGCCGCCCTCGCCCCTCGCGCTGCCGCAGAAGGCCGGGTAGTCCTGCAACTCGTGGATGGTGGCGTTCGGCCCGCACAGCGGGCACCCGGGATCCCGGGGGATGCTCACCTCGTCGAAGCGCATGGCGAGGGCGTCGTAGAGGAGCAGCCGGCTCACCAGGGGCTCGCCGATGCCGAGCAGGATCTTCAGGGCCTCGGTGGCCTGGAGGCTCCCGATCACCCCGGGCAGGATGCCGAGGACGCCGCCTTCCGCGCAGCTCGGCACGAGGCCGGGCGGCGGCGGCGCCGGGAAGAGGCAGCGGTAGCACGGCCCGCGGTCGGGCCAGAAGACGCTCACCTGCCCCTCGAAGCGGAAGATCGAGCCATAGACGTTCGGCTTCTTCAGGAAGTAGCAGGCGTCGTTCGCGAGGTAGCGCGTCTCGAAGTTGTCGGTGCCGTCGAGCACCACGTCGTAGCGGGCCAGCAGTGCGAGCGCGTTGTCTCGGGTCAGGGCCGTGGCGTGGGGCTCGACGCTGACGTGGGGGTTGAGGGCGGCGAGGCGCGCCTGGGCGCTCTCGAGCTTGGGCCGCCCGACGAAGCTCGTGTCGTGAAGGACCTGCCGCTGCAGGTTGCTCTCGTCCACCACGTCGAAGTCCACGATACCGATGCGGCCGACGCCCGCCGCGGCGAGATAGAGCGCGGCCGGCGAGCCGAGTCCCCCGGCCCCCACGAGCAGCACGCTCGCCGCCTTGAGGCGGCGCTGGCCCTCGACCGCCACCTCCGGCAGCGCCAGGTGGCGCGCGTAGCGCTCGAGCTCGCGCCGGCTGAGATCGCTGGACATCGCTGGTCAGGATGGTAGCCGCAGAGGTCGGCCCGGGAAAGGGCGCGCCGCCCGCCGACTTGCCAGCGGGCGGGCCGGAGTGGTTTCATTCGGCCAGAGCCATCTCAGCAGACCTTGAACGAAGCCGGGCGTCTCGCCCGGAGGAGGACGCCGATGCCGCGCACGCTGCTGCTCGTCGCCACGCGCAAAGGGGCGTGGCTCTTTCGTGACGACGGCCGGCGCCGGGCCTGGCGCGTGGACGGGCCGCACTTCCTCGGCCACGTGCTCAACCACGTGGTGCTCGACCCGCGTGACGGGCGCACGCTGCTCGCGGCCGCGAGGACCGGCCACCTGGGCCCGACCGTCTTCCGCTCCACGGACCTGGGCCGGACCTGGAAGGAAGCCGCCCGACCGCCCGCCTTCCCGAAGGGCGACGGTCGGGCCGTCGACCACACCTTCTGGCTGACCCCGGGTCACGCCTCCGAGCCCGGCTCCTGGTACGCCGGCACATCGCCGCAGGGCCTCTTCCGCTCCGAGGATGGCGGCGTCACGTGGGCGGCGTTCTCCTCCATCAACGAGGACCCGCAGTACCGGAAGTGGATGGGATCGGTGCAGGACGGGACACCCGACGGGCCGAAGCTGCACTCGATCCTGGTGGACCCGCGCGACCCGGCGCACCTCTACTTCGCCATGTCGAGCGGCGGTGTCCACGAGTCGCGCGACCGGGGAAAGACCTTCACGCCCCTCGTCGCGGGCATGGAGGTCGTCGAGGGCTTCGACGCGGCCGACGTGACGTTCCACGACCCGCACTGCGTGCGGCTCTGCCCCTCGAACCCGGACCGCCTCTACCAGCAGAATCACTGCGGCATCTACCGGATCGACCGCCCGTCGGACGAGTGGGTGCGCGTCGGGCGGAGCATGCCGAAGCGGGTGGGCGACATCGGCTTCCCGATGGTCGTGCACCCGCACGACGCGAACACCGTATGGGTCTTCCCGATGGACGGCACGACGGTCTGGCCTCGCACGAGCCCGCAGGGGAAGCCCTCGGTCTACGTGACCCGCAACGCCGGGCGGACCTGGAAGCGTCTCGCTGCCGGCCTGCCCGAGCGCCAGGCCTGGTGGACGGTGAAGCGGCAGGCCATGACGTCCGATCGCGCGCAGCGCGTGGGCCTCTACTTCGGCACGACGAGCGGCGAGTTGTGGGCGAGCCGCGACGAGGGCCGGAAGTGGTCCTGCCTCGCCCGTCACCTGCCCGAGATCTACGCTGTGGAAGCGGCCGAGTTGCGCTAGGCGGTGGCGCGATGAAGGTGGTCATTCCCACGCCGCTGCGCTCCTACACCGGGCGCCGGGAAGTGGCGGCGGACGGAGAGAGCCTGGCCGCCGTGCTCCTCGATCTCGACCGCCAGTTCCCCGGGATCCGCTTCCGCGTGGTCGACGAGCAGGACCGGCTGCGCCCCCACGTCCGCTTCTTCGTCAACGGCCAGCCGGTGTCCGACCTCTCGCGGGCGCTTGGACCCACCGACGCGATCGTGATCGTGCCCGCGCTGAGCGGTGGCTGAGCCGCTTCGGCGCGACCCGCAGGCCTCGACGATGAGAAAGACGGTGGTCGTCTACGGAGCGCTCGGCGGCGTCCTGGTCGCCCTGCTCAAGTTCGTCGAGTACCGCTTCCTGGTCGTCGAGCACTCGCTCGAGATCTACAGCGGGCTGGTCGCCCTCGTCTTCTCGGGCGTCGGGCTCTGGCTGGGCCGCTCCCTCAGCGGGAGGCGTCGGGCCGCCGCGCTCCGGCAAGTCCCGCTTCCCATCGAGGTCCCGGCGCAGGTCGAGGTCCCGGCCGCCACGGCGTTCATCCGGAACGCGGCGCGGCAGGCCGAGCTGGGCATCACCGCGCGCGAGCTCGAGATCCTCGCGCTGATCGCGGAGGGGCTGAGCAACCGCGAGATCGCGGGGCGGCTCTTCGTCAGCGAGAACACCGTCAAGACCCACTCGGGGCGGCTGCTCGACAAGCTCGACGCGCGGCGGCGGACCCAGGCCGTCCAGCGGGCGAGAGACGCGGGCCTCGTCCCCTGAAGGGGTGATTTCGGGCGCCCGAGCGCGAAATCACCCTTTCGGGTGACGCCCAACGGCCCGGGCTCGTCTAGATTCCCTGCCGACCCAGCCCGTTCCACCGAAAGGAGCCGCACCATGAAGAGGACCGTCCGCACCTTCGGCCTGATCTCGGGCGCCGTGATGTCCCTGCTGCTGCTCGTCACCCTGCCGTTCCAGGATGCGATCGGCTTCGAGCTCGGCCCGATCATCGGCTACACCGGGATGGTCGTCGCCTTCCTGGTGATCTACTTCGGCGTCCGCTCCTACCGGGACAGAGAGGGCGGCGGCACGATCAGCTTCGGCCGTGCCTTCGCGCTGGGCGTCCTGATCGCGGCCGTCTCCTCGGCCTGCTATGTCGTGACCTGGGAGGTCGCGTACTTCGGCTTCCAGAACGACTTCGTGCAGAAGTACGAGGCGTACACGCTGCAGAAGGCCAGAGCCGCCGGCGCGAGCGACGAGGCGATCGCGAAGCAGAAGGCCGAGATGGCGGAGTTCGCCCGCATGTACCGCAATCCGCTGTTCAACGCGGCGATCACCCTCCTCGAGCCGCTGCCCGTCGGCTTGCTGATCGCCGCGGTGTCCGCGGTGGCCCTGCGCCGAAGGCAGGGCGCCTGAGAGCGGCGATCGTCGCCGGCTAGCGCGCTCCCAGCGCGCGCAGCTGAGCGAGCTGGCCGGCGGCGAGCGAGCCGATCGGGCCCGCCTTCGGGTCCCAGTTCGGCCCGAGGTCGAGGGTGACGGCGCCGCCGCCGGCCACGACCCTCCGGAACCACTCCAGCCAGCGTGCCGTCGGGTAGCGGGTGTCGCGCGCGCCCCAGTGAGAGCCGAGGAAGGTGAGCGCGTGCCAGCGCGAGCCGTCCACACGGTCCGAGGCCGGGACGAAGGCGAAGGGCTCGTTCAACTCGCCGGCCGTGTAGTCCTCGGCGCGCGTGTGGCGGACGAGCTTCACGCCGGGGTTGAACGTGACCGCCGCCGCCGGGTTGCCCCGCCGGGCCGCCTCCGCGTAGAAACCGGCGATCTCCTCGCCGAAGCCCACGTGGTCGTAGCCGCCGTCGAACCACCAGCCGGCGACCTTCTCGCCGTAGCGCGTCGACCACTCGGCGATCACCTCGGCCCACTGCCGGGCGAAGCGCGCGTCGATCGCCTGGTCCTTCGGCCCCTGGGCGAGGCCGAAGGCCTTCTGCGCGCGCGCGTCCTGGTTCGGCGCCTGGCAGGGGAGGTAGAGCAACAGGCGGATGCCCTTCGGCTGCAGCGCCCGCTGGAGCTCGAGCGGCAGGTCGCGCCTCGAGCAGCGCTCGCCGGGGCGATAGCCGGTGCGCCTGTCGTAGGCGCCGTTCGGGGCGTTGAAGTAGCCGGAGTTCTGCCCGAGGGTGAGCACGAGGTACCGCGCGCCGGCCCTGGCGAGTTGCGCGGCGAGGCCGTCCACGTCGAAGCTCCCGAGCGTCGCGAGGTCGCCGGCGTTCCCCGGGAGCACGTGCATGAACACGCCCAGGCGCGCGTCCTTCAGCCAGTCCGCGCGCGAGGAAGGCGGGGCGCCCTGCGCGACGCACAACGATCCGTGCAGTAGCACGAAAGCGGCGATCAGGGCGGGGCGTCGGCTCACGTGGGCCTCCTTGGGGAAAGCGCGAAGGCGACGAGCGTCTCGACCGCAGCCGGTTCGCCGCATCGGTACAGCCGTTGCAGCAGGCGGTCCTCGAGCCGCTCGGGGTCGACGCTCACGCGGCAGCGCGTGATCTCGCGCGGCGTCGCTCCGACGAAGCACAACCGGCACGCGGGCAGGTCCTCGCCCGCCATGCGCAGCGGCGGTCCGTAGGTCCTGCAGGTGAGCGGCCGCGCCGCGTAGAGCTCGCATCCGCCCGTCCGCGGGTCGAGCGCCGGGCACGGACGCGGCTGGTGGCGCCCGAAGAACGACTCCCGCGCCGCCTCGTCTTCGTTCAGCCGGCCGCTGTCCGGATCGCCCGGGAACCCGCGCCGCAACGCGCGGACCGCCGACCGGGCCCGCTTCTCGACGGCCGCGGCGCGCTTCGGCTCGCGCGCGCGCAGCTCGGACAGGCCGTCCGCGAGCCGCCGCGCGTCCAGCAGCGTGATCGGGAAGGGGCCGTGGCAGCACTCGCTGCAGCCGACCCGGCAGGCGAGCCGGTTGCCGGCGCGGCGCGCGCCCGCCGCGAGCGCCGAGTCCACGCCGCGGAGGAGCCGGGCATCGCCCCGCAGCTCCCACGGCGGTCTCACCGCGCCGCACGTTCTCACCGAACGGGCCGGCATGGGTGCGGGCTGGCGCGCAGGCTTCTCCATGGGCTGCCGGGAACTGTAGCGCATCCCGGAGCGGCTCCTTCAGCGGCTCAACCAGCCGTCGACCATTGGGCGTCCGCAGCCGCGCCCGGGGGGCGTCACGTCATGTGGTACACGTCGCCGGAGCACCGGACGTCCACGTCGACGCCGAACACCTCGCCCAGCGGCCCAGCGCGCAGGATCTCCTCCTTGGGCCCGTCGTGCCGCACGCGCCCGGCCCGGAGCGTGACGACGCGGCCCACCTCCGGCACGATGTCCTCGAGCTGGTGGGTGACGAGCACGAGGCTCGTTCCGCCCTGGGCCAGCCGGCGCATCGCGCCCCGTACCTCGCGCAGCCCGCGGACGTCGAGGCTGTTCGACGGCTCGTCGAAGACGAGCGCCCGCGGGTCGTGCACCTGGGCGCGCGCGAAGACCGCGCGACGCGCCTCGCCCGACGACATCTCGGTCAGCGCCCGGTCGGCAAGGTGTTCGATCTCGAGCAGGCGCAGCGCTCCGCGCGCCCGCGTCTCCATCTCCGGAGTGACGGCGTGGTGCGGCCAGACGCCGATGCTGCCGAAGAAGCCGGAGAGGACGGTCTCGAACGCCGAGTGCCGCCTCGTGCACTGGGCGACCAGGTCGTTGGTCACGATGCCGAGCCGCTCGCGCAGCTCGAAGAGGTCCCAGCGCTCGAAGCCGTAGATGCGCAGCGAGGCGCCCGGGTCGCCCGCGCGCGGGTAGGCCTCGCGCGTCAGCGCCTTCACCAGCGTCGACTTGCCCGAGCCGTTCGGGCCCAGGATGGCGACGTGCTCGCCATCCTCGATCCGCAGGCTGATCCGGTCGAGCGCGATCGTGCGGCCCTGCTGGATCGTCACGTTCTCGAACTCGATCAGCGGCGGCATCGGCGCTCAGTGCCCCCCCAGCGGACGATCGTCGACGACGCGGCCCGCGGCCAGCGTGATCGAGCGCGTCAGGCGGACGGTCTCGAGCAGCGCGCGGTCGTGGCTGACCAGCAGCACGGTCCCGGCGAAGGCGTCGAGCGCCTGCTCGAGCTGCTCGATCGCGGCCAGGTCGAGGTGGTTGGTGGGCTCGTCGAGCACGAGGCAGTTGGTGCCGCGCGCCATCAGCAGCGCCAGCACGAGCCGTGTGCGCTCCCCCGGCGAGAGCGAAGCGGTCGGCCGCAGCACCTCCCCGGCGCCGAGCCCGAACTTGGCGAGAAGCGTGCGTGCGTCGGTCGCGACCAGGTCGGTCGCGCCCAGGAAGGAATCGAGCACCGTGTGCTCGTCGGCGAGCTGGCCGCGCTGCTGCTCGAGTTCGCCTGTGACGACACCGGGCCCGAACCAGCGATCGCCTGCGACGAGCGGCTGGCGTCCGAGCAGCGTCCGGATCAGCGTGCTCTTGCCACTGCCGTTCGGGCCCACGATCGCGACGCGCTCGCCGGCGCCGATCGTGAGCGAGAGCGGGCCCAGGCGGAAGGCGCCCTTGTCCGCGACCGCCTCCGTGAGGCGAACCACGACGTCGCCGCCGCGCGCCGCCGCGCCGAAGCTGAGCCTGAGCTGCCACGCCTCGCGCGGCGCGTCGACGACCTCGAGCCGCTCGAGCGCTCGCTCGGTGCGCGCGGCCTTGGCCGCGAGCTGCTCCGACTGGCTGACGGCGAAGTTGCGGCGGATCTTGTCGTTGTCCGCGGCCTGCCTCTTGGCGCGGCCGATGCCCTTGGTCGACCACTCGCGCTCGCGCTGCGCGCGCTCGAGCAGGTCGGAGCGCCGCGCGGCGTAGCCTTCGTAGCGCTCGCGCGCGTGCCGCGCCGCCACCTCGCGCTCGGCGAGGTAGGCCTCCCAGCCGCCGGCGAAGACCGCCAGGCGATGGCTGAACGGGTCTAGCTCGGCGACGTGGGTGACGGTGCGGCGGAGGAACGCGCGGTCGTGGCTCACCCCCAGGCTCGGCGCGTCCAGCGCGCGGAACCAGGTCTCGAGCCGCTCGAGCCCGTCGAGATCGAGGTCGTTGGTCGGCTCGTCGAGCAGGAAGACGTCGAAGCGCGCGAGCAGGAGCGCGGCGAGGCCGACGCGCGCAGCCTCGCCGCCCGAGAGCGACGCCATCGGCTGCTTCTGCAAGCGCCCCACGAGGCCCAGCTCGGCCCAGGTCTCCTCGATGCGCGTGTCGAGGTCGGCGGCGCCGAGCGCCAGCCATCGCCCGAGGGCGGCGGCGTAGCGCTCGTCGGCGCCCGGCTCCGCGTCGGCCAGGGCGTGGCTCGCCCCGTCGAGCTCGGCGGCCGCGGCGGCGACGCCGGTGCGCCGCTCGACGAAGGCCCGCGCGGTCTCCGCCGCGCTGCGCTCCGGCTCCTGCGGCAGGTAGCCCACCGTGGCCCGCGGCGGGGCGAGCAGCACGGCGCCGCTGTCCGGCGGCAGCAGCCCCGCCAGCACCCGCAGCAGGGTCGACTTGCCGACGCCGTTCGGGCCCACGAGGCCCACGCGCATACCCGGCGCGAGCTGGATCTCGACGGCGTCGAGCAGCGTGGCGTGGCCGAGGGCCAGTCCGAGCGTGCGGCCCTGCAGCGTGGCGGATCCGGGCAAGCGAGGAGGGTAGCGCAGTTCCCGCTCTTCGTCTCCGGAGCCGGAGGGCCAGGCGTGGTCGGCGAGGCCTCGCTCGCGTACTCTCCAGACGGAGGTCGCATGGAAGACAGGTCTCGTGAGCGCGTGAACGGGAGGCGGGGCTTCCTGTTGAAGGCCGGTGGCGTGGCGACCGCGCCGCTGCTGCTCGGGCCGCTGGCGCGCGCGCAGTCGATGCCGCCGCTGGCCGTGCCCGCGGCCGGCGACGGCCACAGCGTCGTCGTGAAGACGACCCACGGCCAGCTGCGCGGGGTGCGCAACGGCGGCCTCGCGATCTTCAAGGGCGTGCCGTACGCCGGCTCGCCCGCCGGGGCGGGCCGCTTCAAGGCGCCGCCGAAGCTCGCGCCCTGGACCGGTGTGCGCGACGCGCTCGTGTACGGGCCGCAGGCGATCCAGCCCCCGGACCCGGGCTGGCCGAGGGAGTGGGCGCCGGCGGCGTCGAGCGAGGACTGCCTCGTCCTCAACGTCTGGACGCCCGCGACCGACGGGAGGAAGCGACCGGTGATGTTCTACTCGCACGGCGGCGGCTTCGCGACCGGCAACGGCGGCGCCGAGGTCTGGCCTCAGAACATGCCCCACGACGGCGCGTCGCTCGCCCGGACCTACGACGTGGTCGTCGTCACGCACAACCACCGGCTGGGCCTCCTCGGCTACCTCTGGCTCGGCGACCTGCTCGGCGAGGAGTTCGCGGCCTCGGGCGCCGCCGGCATGCTCGACATCGCGGCCGGCCTCGGGTGGGTGCGCGACAACATCGAGGCCTTCGGCGGGGACGCCGGCAACGTGATGATCTGGGGCGAGTCGGGCGGAGGCGCGAAGACCGCGACCCTCACCGCGATGCCGTGCGCGAAGGGCCTGTTCCACCGGGCCTCGGTCGAGAGCGGCGCGACGCTGCGCCTCACGCCGCGCGACGCCGCGACCGAGACGACACGCAAGGTCCTCGCCGCGCTCGGCCTGACGGAAAAGCAGGCGCGCGAGGTCCTCTCGATCCCCGCCGAGAAGCTGCGCGCCGTCCAGCAGCAGGTGTCGGGCGGCGGCCCGCTGATGATCGGGCCCGTCGTCGACGGGACGCACGTCCCCGCGCACCCGTACGACCCCGTCGCTCCGGCGCTCTCGGCGAACGTGCCGCTGCTCGTGGGCACGAACAAGGACGAGTCGATCATGATGTTCCAGCGCGGCGACCTCCGGGTGTTCTCGCTCGACGAGGCCCAGCTGCGCGACCGCCTGAAGGCGCGCTACAAGGAGAACGCCGAGCGCGTGCTCGACGTCGTCCGCCGCGGCCGCCCCGGCGCCTCGCCGGCCGACCTCATGATCGCGATCACCACGGGCCAGTGGATGTGGCACAGCGCCGTCGTGATGGCCGAGCGCAAGGCCGCGCTGAAGGCGGCGCCCGTCTACATGTACCAGTTCGCCTACGAGTCGGAGGTCCCCGTCGCCCCGGGCGTGCCGTACCCGCAGAAGTCCGCGCACGCGATGGAGATCGTCTTCAAGTTCAACCATCCCGAGCTGAGCCCCGAGGCCGGGCTGCGGCCCGAGCGCTTCGCGGCGGCGCGGAACATGAGCGCGGCGTGGGCCGCCTTCGCCCGCACGGGCAACCCGAGCCACCCCGGCATTCCGAGCTGGCCGGCGTACGACACCGAGCGCCGCGCGACGATGAGGCTGGATGCCGAGTGCCGCGTCGTGGACGACCCGTTCTCCGAGGAGCGCAAGCTCTGGGACGAACTCGGCGGGGGCTTCCCGCGCGGGTAGGTCGCCGCGGGCCCTGCGAGACCCCCCGGGCGCCCGGACGTCAGGGGGCGCGACGGGGCTGCCGGCTGCCTAGGGCCGGGCGCCGATCTCGGCCTGCAGGCGCGGGATTGTGAGGCGCAGCTGCGGCCGGAGCGCCTCGGGCACCTTCATGTAGGCGAAGGCCGCGTCGAGCTGGTCCGGGGCGAAGGGCCGCGCCTGGTTGGCCAGGAACAGGTTGATGGCCGTGAGCGCGACGCGCGCGGTGGCGGAGTCGCTCACGATCGCGGCCGGGACCGAAGCGCCCTGCAGCGCCGCGGTCAACTCCGCGCGCTGGACGGCGTTTGGCGCGGCCCCACCCGTCACCGCCAGCACGCCCCGCACGGAGCCCTGTCGCTCCGTGATCTCGGCGACGAGCTGGCCCCATTCGGCGTCGTCGATGGCCGATGTACCGAAGGCCTCGAGCAGGAATCCGTCGAGCCAGAGCCACGCCATTGTCCGGTTCGCCATCGCCCGTTCTCCTGTGGTCGAAACGACAAGGCATCGATGCTGCGATCGCCCTTGATCTTACGCGGGGCGCAGCTCGAACGGCCGCAGCAGGTCGACGCCGGCCGCGCGCAGCCGCCACCAGTAGGTGCCCGGCGCCGCGGAAGCCGGCTCCCAGGCCGCGGCGTGGATGCCGCGCGAGGCAGGGCCGGCGGAGACGACACCGGCGCGGCGGCCCGCGTCGTCGTACACCTCGAGCGCGGCGAGCCCGTCGTCGGGCAGGCCGTACTCGCAGGCGAACGCGCGGCCCTGTTCGCCCGGAGCGGGGCCGAGCGCGCTGAGTCTCGGCCGCGCCCCGCCCGAGAGGCACGCCGCCCGCGGCTCCGGCGCGTACGCGAACGGCTCGTCGCACAGGTGGAAGCGCTCCTCGCCCTCGCGCTGCAGGTAGAGCGTCGTGAGCGGCTGGCGCGGGAACGAGTCGAGCCGGCACAGCTGCGGGCCGCGCTTCGTCCACTCGTAGACGGGAACGTTCCGCGGGTCGAGTGCCGTCGACAGGCCGCGCTCCTTCGCGAGGTGGAACAGCCCGATGTTGCCCGGCTCGTGGCCGCCCAACCAGTGGCCGACGATGTCGACCCGGAACGCGTCGCGGCCGAAGACGACCAGGTTCGTCAGGAAGACGTCGGGGAGGCCGCTCGGCCCCGGGCCGCCGTCGAAGCCGTCGCCGTTCTGCGCGTAAAGGGCCTCGATCACGTGAAGGCCCACGCTCGGCTGCACGAGCGCGTAGTGGTCGAGCGTCCGCTGCGCCCACATCTCCATCCAGGAGCCCTTCGCGGTCTCCCAGCGCGGCAGGCCCGCGCGGAGGTGCTTCTCGTACAGCTCGTCCACGTGCGCCTGCGCGTCGGGCTGGAAAGCGTCGGCGATCGCCGGGTTGAGCCCGCCGCAGAAGCGGATGTACGGCGGGACGTTCGTGCCCTGGAGGTTCTTCACGCAGAGCGTGAGGCCCATCGCGTGGGCCTTCTGCTTCGCCACGTTCAAGAGGAAGCTGCCCGGCGTCGCGAAGGGGCCGAGGTACTTCGTGCGGCGGAAGACGACGCCGTCGGGGCACTCGAGCGTCAGCGGCTCGCGGGCGAACGAGTCGCCGTAATGGATCCCCGTGCGCAGCGCCAGCTCCGGGTAGCCCGTCGTCGGCTGCTCGACGCCGAGGCCCTCGCGCACGAAGATCGACCCGGCCGGCACGCCCTTCTTCCTCAACGCGTCGATCATCCCCTCGACCAGGTACGGGTCCGTGATGATCGCGTGCGTGAGGCCGGTCTTCTTCGTCGAGGTCAGGT
>JBGASI010000649.1:0-2492 GCA_044229815.1 Vicinamibacteria bacterium
ACCGTCGTGCGCGCCTTCATGGCGCACCACCAGGGCATGACGCTCGTCTCGCTCGCCAACGTGCTGCTCGGCAACCCGATGGTCAAGCGCTTCCACGCCGACCCGCGCGTGCAGGCGACGGAGCTGCTGCTGCAGGAGCGGGTGCCGCGCGAGGCCGCGATCACCCAGCCCCGCCCTGTCGAGGAGACGCGCACGACCGGCCCGGCGCCCGCGCAGGCCGTGCGCCGCTTCCGCTCCCCGCACACGCTGTGGCCCCACGCGCAGTTCCTGTCCAACGGCAGCTACACGACGGTCGTCACCAACGCCGGCGGCGGCGCCAGCTTCTGCCGGGACCGGGTCGTGACGCGCCACCGCGAGGACGCGACGCGCGACCCGGGGGGCCAGTTCGTCTATCTGCGCGACGTGCGCAGCGGCGCGGTCTGGTCGGCCACCCACCAGCCGGTCGGAGGTGAGACGGGGGACTACCGGGTCACCTTCCTCGCCGAGAAGGCGAGCTTCGGCCGTCGCGACGACGGCATCGCGACGCTGCTCGACGTCGCGGTCTCCACCGAGGACGACGTGGAGGTGCGGCGGCTGGCGCTGACGAACCACAGCGACCGCCACCGTGAGATCGAGATCACGAGCTACGCCGAGATCGTGCTGGCCCCGGCCGCCGACGACCTGGCGCACCCGGCCTTCGGGAAGCTGTTCGTGGAGACGGAGTACCTGCCGGAGCGGACGGCGCTGCTGTGCGCCCGGCGGCCGCGCTCGAGCGAGGACACGGCGCTGTGGGCCGTGCACGTGCTGAGCCTCGAGGGCCGCACGCAGGGCCCGCTCGAGTGGGAGACGGACCGCGCGCGCTTCCTCGGCCGCGGGCGCTCGCCGGCCGATCCGCAGGCGCTCGACGGCCGCTCGCTCTCCGGCACCACCGGCGTCGTGCTCGACCCCGTGGTGAGCCTGCGCCAGCGGGTGCGGCTCGCGCCCGGGGGCTTCGTCCGCCTGTCGTTCGCCACCGGGATGGCGCTCTCGCGCGACACGGCGCTGGCGCTCGCGCAGAAGTACCACGAGCCGAGCTCCTCGGCGCGCACCTTCGCGCTCGCCTTCGCGCACGCCCAGAGCGCGCTGCGTCACCTCGGGATCACGAGCGAGGACGCGCTGCTCTACGAGCGGCTGGCCTCGCGCGTGCTGTACTCCGACCGCTCGCTGCGCGCAGGCCCGGAGCTGCTGGCCCGCAGCGAGCTCGGGCAGGAGGGCCTCTGGCCGCACGGGATCTCGGGCGACCTGCCGATCCTGCTCGTGCGCGTCGTCGAGGAGGACGACCTGCCTCTGGTGCGCGAGGTGCTGCAGGCGCAGGAGTACTGGCGGCTCAAGGGCCTGCGCGCCGACGTCGTGATCCTCAACGAGCACCCCGTCGGCTACCTGGACGAGATGCACGGCCAGCTGGCGGCGCTGCTCGACAACGGCCCCTGGCGGGCCTGGAACCACCAGCCGGGCGGGCCCTACCTGCTGCGCGGCGACCGCATGGGAGAGGCCGAGCGCGTGCTGCTGGCGGCCGTCGCGCGGGCGGTGCTCAGTGGCGACCGCGGCGACCTCTCGGCGCAGCTCGAGCACGCCTACGCCCAGTGGCCGCAGGCGGAGGCGCCCGACCTCGTGCCCTCGCGCCAGGCGTCGACCACGCACGCGGGCCGGCCGCTCGCGGCCGTCGAGGCGCCGGCGCTGGTGCTCGCGAACGGCCTCGGCGGCTTCGGCGACCACGGGCGGGAGTACGTGGTCCAGCTCGAGGGAGCGGCGCAGACACCGCTGCCCTGGGTCAACGTGATCGCGAACCCGGTCTTCGGCACGGTGGTGACCGAGGCCGGGGCCGCCTACACCTGGGCCGGGAACAGCCGCGAGAACCGCCTGACGCCGTTCGCGAACGACCCGGTCGGCGACCCGACGGCCGAGGCGCTGTTCGTACGCGACGACACGACCGGCGAGTCGTGGTCGCCGACGCCGGGCCCGCTGCCCCGCCCGGCAGGGAGTCGCGTGCTGGTGCGCCACTCGGCCGGCCTGACCCGCTTCACGCGCACCGCGTTCGGCATCCGCCACGAGCTCGACGTGTTCGTCGACGCCGGCGATCCCGTGAAGCTCTCGCGGCTCACGCTGACGAACGAGAGCGGCCTCGTCCGCCGGCTGAGCGTCTTCTCCTACAACGAGTGGATCCTGGGCCCGCCGCGCGCGGGCCAGGCGCTGCACGTCCTCACCGAGCGCGACGCCGCGACCGGCGCCATCCTCGCGCGCAATCCCTACAACACCGAGTACCCCGGGCACGTCGCCTTCTCCCACGCGAGCGAGACGCTCCACTCCGCGACAGGCGACCGCGCCTCGTTCCTGGGCCGCAACGGCTCGCTCGCCCAGCCGGCGGCCCTCGCCCGCGAGGCGCTCTCCGGCCGCTTCGGCGCCGGGCTCGACCCGTGCGCGGCGCTGCAGGTGTCCGTGGCCCTCGCGCCGGGCGAGGCGCGGACGCTCGTGTT
>JBGASI010000650.1:0-2489 GCA_044229815.1 Vicinamibacteria bacterium
GGAGCGCTTCGGGGGAGGAGCCGCGAGGCACGCGCGATTGTGCGCCGGGTGGCGTGGCGGCGGCCACCCGGCGCAGCGGCCCGCCCTCAGGCCGGCTTGCGGGCGCGGAAGGTGACCGAGCGAATCTTGCCCTTCACGTCGTCGGGCTTCACGCCGGTGCGCTCGATGAGCGCCTGCGCCTCGGCCGGGGCCGCCTGGATCCAGACCTCGAGGTTGTCGAAGTCACGCAGGATCTCCACCTCGCCCAGGCCCGCGGCGGCGAGCTGGCCGAAGTAGTCCGCGCGCTGCGCCGCCCCGGCGATGCAGCCGACGTAGGCGTAGAGGTCCCGCTCGATCGCCGGCGGCAGCGGGCCGTCGAGCACGATGTCGGAGATCACCACCCGTCCGCCGGGCTTGAGCACGCGCGCGATCTCGCGGAACACGGCCGGCTTGTCGGGCACCAGGTTGATCACGCAGTTGCTGGTGATCGCGTCGACGCTGCCGTCCTCGACCGGCAGCCGCTCCAGGCGGCCCTCGCGGAACTCGACGTTCGCGTAGCCGCCCTTCTCCGCGTTCGTCCGCGCGCGCTCGAGCATGGCCGGCGTCATGTCGACGCCGATCACGCGGCCCGTCTCGCCGACCAGGCGCGCCGCGAGGAAGGCGTCGAGGCCCGGGCCCGAGCCGAGGTCCAGCACGGTCTCGCCCCTCTGCAGCTGCAGGTGCTCGATCGGGGCGCCGCAGCCGAGGCCGAGGTCGGCGCCTTCGGGCACCAGCGCCAGCTCCTTCGCCTTGTAGCCGATGCCCACCGAGACCCGCTCGCTCGTCCCGCAGCACGAGCTGACCGCCGGGCCGTCGCAGCAGCCCACGTTCCCGCCCTTGGCGATCGCGCCGTAGCGCTCGCGCACCTGCGCGACGACGCCCTCGGCCGTCTTCTCAGTTTCCACAGCAGCCTTTCCGCTCACGGCTCCTCCTCGGGGTCTCGCCCGTCGCGCAGGCGGCCTCCTCCATCAAGTGGTCAAACGCCCCCGGACAGCACTCCTCGGTGGCCTCGCGCACCGCCGCGAGCAGCTCGCCGAGGGCGCGCACCACCTCGCCGCGCCGGCCGCGGCCGAGCTTCGCGAGGATGCCCTCGGCGAAGTCGAGCTCCTGCGCCTCGACCCGGGCGGCCGCCCGCTCGCCGGCCGGGCCGAGCTTCACCCGGCTCGCGCGCGCGTCCGCCGGGTCCTCCTCGCGCTGGACGAGTCCCTCGGACTCGAGCCGCCCGAGGTTGCGCGTCAGCGTGCTCGGCGTGATGCCGAGCCGCCGGGCCAGCGGCCCCAGCCGCAGCGGTCCGCCGCGCAGGGCCTCGAGCGTCGCCGCCTGGGCGACCGTCAGACCGCAGCACAGCGTGTCCGCCCGCTCGGAGAGGGCGAAGCGGCGCACCAGCGTCGCGATCACCGCCCGCAGCCGGGCGGCGTCGGTCCGGGGTGCCGTGGGCTCGCTCATGGTTGTATAATACAACTATAGTCCGCCTTGTCAAGTGGCGGCCGAGCCGGGGCGGGGTGGTAGCATCCCCCGGAGCCCAGCCATGATCGGCCCGACCGGAGGAGACCAGGTCGCCGACGTCCTCGCGCGCCACGGCGTGCGCTTCCTCTTCACGCTGTGCGGCGGACACATCTCGCCGATCCTCGTCTCGGCGAAGGCGCGCGGGATCCGGGTGGTCGACACGCGCCACGAGGCGACGGCCGTGTTCGCCGCCGACGCGGTCGCGCGGCTGACCGGCGTGCCGGGGGTGGCCGCGGTCACCGCGGGGCCCGGCGTGACGAACACGATCACGGCGCTCAAGAACGCGCAGCTCGCGCAGTCGCCGCTGGTGCTCCTCGGGGGCGCGACCGCCACGCTGCTGCGCGGGCGCGGGGCCCTGCAGGACATCGACCAGCTGGCGCTGGTGCGCCCGCACGTGAAGAGCGCGCGTCGCGTGACCCGGGTGCGGGACCTTCGGCCCCGCCTGGAGGAGGCCTTCCGGATCGCGGGCGAGGGCGTACCCGGTCCGGTCTTCCTCGAGTGCCCGGTGGACCTGCTCTACCCGGAGTCGCTGGTGCGCGAGTGGTACGGGGCCAAGGCGGACACGGCCCCGGGGGGGATCGCCGCGCGGGCACGGCAGTGGTACGTGCGTCGGCATCTGGAACGCCTCTTCGCCCGGGAGACGGATCGTCCCGAGGTCGAACCCGCGGCAGTTGCTGCGCCCGAGCCCGACGAGGCGCGCGTGCGCCGGGTGGCCGTCCTGCTCGCCGGCGCGCGCCGGCCCGTCTGCGTCATCGGCAGCCAGGCGCTGCTCGGGGCGGTCCCGGCGGGCGACCTGGCCGCCGCCGTGCGCGCGCTGGGCGTGCCCGTGTACCTCTCCGGCATGGCCCGCGGCCTGCTCGGCAAGGACGATCCGCTGCAGCTGCGCCACAAGCGCAAGGAGGGGCTGCGCGAGGCGGATCTCGTCCTGCTCGCCGGCGTCCCGTGCGACTTCCGGCTCGACTACG
>JBGASI010000651.1:0-3858 GCA_044229815.1 Vicinamibacteria bacterium
GCCCGAGCTGCCCGTCCTCGTCGCTGACGGGCTCGAGCGGGCGCTCGCGCGCGTGCACCCGACCGCGACGCCGCTCGTGTTCCGCACCCAGGGGCTCGGCCGGCCGCGCGACGTCGAGCTGCGCCCGCTGTTCCGCCTGACCGACCGGCGCTACACCGTCTACTTCGACGTGCTGCCCGAACCGGCGTGGGCGGCGCGCCAGGCGCGGACGGCCGGGATCGCCGAGGCCCAGCGGCAGCTCGGCCGGCGCACCGCAGACGCCGTGCGCTGCGGGGTGGACGAGGACGAGGGCGCGCACGCGCTCGTCGCGAAGGGCTCGGACAGCGGCTGGTTCGAGGGACGCCGCTACCGCGCCGCGCGCGGCGGCGGCGAGTTCTCCTACCTACTCGCGCTGCCGGCGACGGGCCCGGCCACGATCCGCGTCGAGTACTGGGGCGGCGAAGCACGCCGCCACCGCTTCGAGGTCCTGATCGAGGGCGAACCGGCCGCGACGCAGTCGCTGTTCGACGACCGCGCCGGCGAACCGTTCCCTGTCGAGTACGCCGTCCCCGAGCGACTGGCCCGCGGTCGCCGCCACCTGCGCGTCGCCTTCCGGCCCCTGCCCGGCGACTCGACCGGCGCCGTGTTCGGCGTCAGCGTGACGTGCCGCGCAGCCAGCGGATGTAAGCCGTGATCTGACGCAGTTCCGGCTCGCTGACGCGGTCGCCGAAGGCCGGCATGCGGATCGCCTGCCGTCGCATGAAGAAGGCTGCAGCCGGGTTCTCGCGCAGCCGGCGCGGGCTGCCATCGCGGATCCACTCGCGGATCTCCGCGTCGTCGCGGGCGAGCTCGCCGAAGTCGCTCCCGCTCCACGAGGGCACGTAGCCCTTCAGCGAGCCGGGGTTCGGCGTGTCGCCGCGCCCGCCGGGCCCGTGGCAGGCGAAGCAGCCGAGGCGCGCCGCCGCGTCGCGGCCCGGAACGATCGCCTCGGGGACGGGGTCGAAGTCGGAGACCGCCTTCAGCCAGACGACGATCTCGTCCAGCTCGCGCGCGGAGAGGATGCCTCGCCAGGCGGGCATCCGCACGAGCGCCTCCGCCTCGCCCGCCTGCTCCTCGCGCAGCCGGCGCGGCTTGCCGTCCTGGATCCACTCGCGGATCTCGGCCTCGCTGCGGGCGTAGGCGGCCACGTCGTCGTGCGCGAACGAGGGGACGGGCCCGATCCCGAGGACGCCCTCGGGATCGGCCAGGCGGCCGCCCTCGCCGTGGCACGACAGGCAGCCTCTCGCCGCCGCGGCGCGCGCCCCGCGCTGGACCGGGCCGATCGCGTGCGTGCGCCACCACTGCAGGCCGGTCACGCCGGCCAGCAGGGCGAGCAGCACGCAGGCGACCGCGACGCGCCGCATGACGGTTCGGCGAAAGGAGCCGGTCGTCAGTTGAACGTGACGATGTGATCGTGCCCGGCGTCGCTCGACGACGTCTTCGAGACCCGGTTGCTCGCGGCGATGGACGCGACGTCGGCAGCGGTGAGCTGGACGGTGTGCGGGTGGTCGGCCGAGCCCTGGATGCCCAGGGCCAGTGCTCCCGCGGCCGTGAGCTGGGCGCTCGTGACCACGGCGCTGTGCCCATGGTTGGTGCCGACGACGCCCACCTTGTCGCCGGAGCCCCCGGTGCCGCCACTGCCGGATCCGCCGCCACCCGGGCTGCCGCTCGAGGAGGTCGGCGAGCCGCTGCCGCCGCCGCAGGCCGAGATCGTGATCGCGACGCCACTCAGGGCCGCGAGCGCCGCGGCCAGCGAGAACTCACGGCGGTCGAGGGTCTTTCGTTCAGTCATGGGGTCCTCCGTCAATAGAACTTGCGGGTGAGGTTGAAGCCGATGAACCAGCCGCTCGCGCCCTGGGCCCCGCGGGCCAGCTGCGCGGGTGTCGTGGCGAGCGCGTTCGAGACGTTGAGCTGGAACGAGTGGCCGCCGACGCGCCACTCGAGGCCGAAGGTCGCGAGCGGACTGGCGTCGCCGGAGCCGAGGTCGCCGCGGTAGCCGGCGAGGCGGGGGTGGTACTCGCCGACGAGCGCCAGCTTGCGCGTGACGAGCAGGCGCGCCCCGAGGCCGAGCACGAGGCTGGCGTCCTGGTCCCCGGGGGCCGAGGGTACGACGCGCGAGTGAGCGACCCACGTCGGCACCAGGTAGACCGCGCCGCGAGCGCCCAGGCGGCGGGAGACGACCAGGGACAGCGCGGGCGAGAACTCGTGCAGCTCCGCGCCGGCGGTACCGGCGCTCAGCCCGAAGTTGTTCGTCCCCTCGACCGAGGCGAGCAACGAGAGCCCGAGCGGGCGAGCGCCCTCGTGGAGCAGCTCCTGCTGCGCCGCGAGCTGGATGGTGCGGTCGCTCGTGCGGTAGAGAGCGAGCTGCGTCCCGCGGCGCAGGCCGAAGCGCAGGCCGATGCCGATCTGCGCGCCTCCGTCGAAGCCGAAGAGGTCGCTCGCCAGGTCGGAGAAGCTGCCGGCGCCTCGGGAGATCGACGACGGTGAACTCGGGCTCGGCCGGCTGCACGTCGAGGTCCTCGTCGTAGCCGCTCACGGCCGTGGCCGGCGGAGCGACGGCTGCCTGAGTCGCGGAGACCGGGATCGCGCAGCTCGCGGCGACCGATCGCTCGCAGGCGGGCTGCTCGTCGGCCGTGGCGGCGACTGCGGCGGCGCCGAGGACCGCCAGCATCAGGGTCGCCCGCCTCATCGGGCGGACTCCGTGACCAGCAGCTCGCCGCGCATGCGCTTGTGGCCCGAGCCGCAGTACTCCGAGCACTCGATCGCGAAGCGCCCCGGCCTGTCGGCCACGAAGGTCGCCGAGCGCGCGGCGCCGCCCTTCGGGGCCTCCACCTTCACCGCGTATTCCCGGATCGCCAGCCCGTGGTCGGTGTCGGCCGAGCGGACCACCAGCTCGACTGTGTCGCCCGGAGCGACCTCGACGACCGCCGGCTCGAAGGCGTAGCGCGAGGTGGTGACCTCGATGCGCCGCGTCCGCGGGGTCCCGGCCTCGAGGTGAAAGGCCGCGATCGCGGTCACGATGCCCGGCAGCAGTACGAGGTAGACGGCTTTCCTCACGCGCCCTCCTGTCGACGGCTACAGGAGGCAAGGCGCGTGCCGCCGGGGCACGCGCCTCGAATCAGCGACTTGCGCGGGACGAGCCGCCCGGCGGGCTTACGCGGGCCGTAACCCGTTACGAAACGCGTAACGGCGGCGCGTCACTCGATCCGGTACTTCGAGAGGTAGTAGCTCATCGCGCGCTGGCTGATGCCGAGCGACTCGGCGGCGTCCTTCTTGACGCCGTTCGCCTGGTGCAGGGCGCGCCGCACGGACTCTCGCTCGGCCCACTCCACGTTCTCGTGCAGGCGCGCCGACGGCAGCCCGCCCGCGGCGGCCACGGGGGGCTCCACCATCGAGACGGACGCGGCGTCGAGCACGCGGCCGCTCGCCAGCACGACCGCCCGCTCGATCGTGTTCTCGAGCTCGCGCACGTTGCCCGGCCAGCGGTAGGCGCAGAGCCGCTCGAGCGCCCGCGGCTCGACGCCGTCGACGCGCCGGCCCAGCCGCTGCGCGTGCTTGTGCAGGAAGTGGTCGACGAGCAGCGGCACGTCCTCCGGCCGCTCGCGCAAAGGCGGCAGCACGATCGGGATCACGCTGAGGCGGTAGTAGAGGTCCTCCTGGAAGCGGCCCTCGGCCGCCAGCGCGCGCAGGTCGCGGTTGGTGGCGGCGATCACCCGCACGTCGACCGACTGCGTGCGCTCCGAGCCCACCGGCTCGAACTCGCGCTCCTGCAGCACGCGCAGCAGCTTGGCCTGCAGCGGGAGCGCCAGCGTCCCGATCTCGTCGAGGAAGATCGTGCCG
>JBGASI010000652.1:0-2483 GCA_044229815.1 Vicinamibacteria bacterium
GGCTGCTCGCCGACTTCGACCGCGCCTACGGCCTGCGCTACGTGGCGCTGCGCTACTTCAACGCCGCCGGCGCGACGGCACGCTGCGGCGAGGCCCACGACCCCGAGACGCACCTCATCCCGCTGGTGCTGGCGGCGGCGGCCGGCAAGCGCGGGCCCGTGAGCGTCTTCGGGCGCGACTACGACACGCCGGACGGCACGGCCGTGCGCGACTACATCCACATCGAGGACCTTGCCGACGCCCACACGCTCGCGCTCGAGTACCTGCGCGGCGGCGGCGCCTCGCAGCGCCTGAACCTCGGCAACGGCCACGGCTACTCCGTGCTCGAGGTGATCGAGGCGGCGAAGCGGGTGAGCGGCCGGGACGTGCCCTACGAGCTGGGCCCTCGCCGCGAGGGCGACCCGCCGCGCCTGGTGGGCGACGCGACGAAGGCCCGCGAGCTGCTCGGCTGGATCCCGAAGCGGCCGGAGCTGGAGGGCATCATCCGCTCCGCGTGGGAGTGGCAGCAGCGCCACCCGAAGGGCTACGAGCGGGCCTGATCCGCCGCGGGCGGAAGCGGCCGCGCCGGTACGGACCTTGCTGCCAACTTGTCGGCTCCGCCCTGCCCGGCCGGCTTTCGGACACGCCGGGCGCGCCAAGGGAGCTGTTGAGCGAGCATCAGGAGGACGAAACATGCAGCGCCGCCCCGCCACGGACCGCCGGCCCTTCACGATCGCGTCGCTGGCTCTTCTGATCGTCCTGGTGGCTTCGGCCTCATTCGCCGTGCCCGCGGCGCCGGATCTGCGCACCTTCCTCCAGCCCGACGGCACGAAGTTCGTCGCGCGGCTGTGGGGAGACGAGTGGCACCACGGCTGGGAAACGGCAGAGGGGTACAGCATCCTGCCCAACGAGACGACGGGCTACTGGCATTTCGCCCGCGTCGGCCCGACCGGCGACCTGCAAGCCTCGTCGCTGCGCCCGGGCCTCGACGCGCCCGTCGGGCTCCAGCGCGGCCTGCGCGGCCGACCGGCGCGGGCGGTGCTCGACCGCCGGACGACTCAGGCCACGGGGGTGGGCACGAACGTAGTGCCCAGCACCGGCACCGGCTACATACCCGTGCTGCTCGTCACGTTCTCGGACCGTGCCGCCACGCAGACCGCGGCCGCCTTCAACACGCTGTTGTTCGGCAGCGGCAACGCCAGCATGGCCGACTACTACAAGGAGGTCTCGTACAACCAGTACACGGTGTCGGCGGGCCCGAGCGGCATCGGCGGCTGGTACACCGCCTCGAACACCCACGACTACTACGGCGCGAACAACGCGAGCGGCGACGACACCTGGCCCGGCGACCTCGTCTACGAGGCTGCGGTCGCGGCGAACGCCGCCGGCTTCAACTTCGCCCCCTACGACCAGGACGGCGACTGCTACGTCGACAACCTCGTCATCGTCCACCAGGGGGGTGGCGAGGAGTTCGGCGGGGCGCCGACGACGAACATCTGGTCGCACTCCTGGGACCTCGCCAGCGCTCTGTACTTCGGCAACTCGCACAACGGCGCGTACACCACGAGCTCGACCTGCACGGCGATCCCGGCCCAGAAGGTGAAGGTCAACAAGTACACGATCCAGCCGGAGCTCTACGGCACGACTGCCCGCATCACCACCATGGGCGTCTTCGCCCACGAGTTCGGGCACGCGCTGGGGCTTCCGGACCTCTACGACACCGACAACACGTCCGAGGGTGTCGGCAACTGGAGCCTGATGGCCGGCGGAAGCTGGAACTACTCGGGAGGAGACCAGGGCAACCGCCCGGCGCACCTCGACCCCTGGTGCAAGTGGAAGCTCGGCTGGATCCAGCCGCGTGCGATCAGCTGCTCGACGAGCGTGAGCCTGCCCGCCGTCGAGACCTCGTCGAGCGGGTTCTTCGGGCTCCTGAACGGCAGCACGCCCTACACCGCCAGCGGCGAGTACTTCCTCGTCGAGAACCGGCAGCAGACCGGCTTCGACGTCGGGTTGCCCGGACCGGGCCTGCTGGTCTGGCACGTGGACGAAGGCCGGACGAACAACAACTCGGAGTGCTATCCGGGCGGGGCGCTCCTCTGCAACAGCACCCGGCACTACAAGGTCTCCGTGTTGCAGGCCGACAACCTCTGGGAATTGGAGCAGGGCGTCGACCGCGGCGACAACGGCGACCCGTACCCGGGCAGCACCAGCAAGGTCACCTTCAACGCCGGCTCGGCCCCGAACTCGAACATCTTCGCGGGCGCGGCCGACGGCGGCGCCGCGAGCGGCGTGTCGATCACCTCGATCTCCGCCTCGGCGGCGACGATGACCGCGACGCTCGCGGCCCCCGGCCCCTGCATCACGAGCTTCACGCCCACGAGCGGCCCCGTCGCGACCTCCGTCGGCGTCACCGGCTCGGGCTTCACCGGGACGAGCGCCGTGCGCTTCAACGGCACGACCACGAAGTTCACGGTCAACTCCGACACGTCGATCACGGCGCCGGT
>JBGASI010000086.1:0-3914 GCA_044229815.1 Vicinamibacteria bacterium
CGATGTTCGGGTGCTGCAGGCGGGCCGCGGCCCGGGCCTCGCGCTGGAAGCGCGCGAGCGTGTCCTTGCCCGAGAGCAGCGCGGGCGAGACGGTCTTGAGCGCGACGGGACGGTCGAGGACCGGGTCGTGGGCGCGGTAGACCATGCCCATTGCGCCCTGCCCGAGCTCCTCCAGGATCTCGAAGCGGCCGAACTTCCTCGGCTCCGCCGTGCCGCTCATAGCGCGGCGAGGATCTCCGGGCCGAAGGCGGCGACGCGCCACCGGCGCAGGCCCTCGATGGCCGCCAGGCCGGCCGCGTCGCCCGGCGCCGCCTCCGCCAGGCGGTCGATCAGCCGCTGCGGCAGCACGACCGAGGGGTCGACCTCCAGCTGTGCGGCCTTGCGCGTGCGGAAGGCCTTGAGCCGCTCGTTGCGCCGCCGCACGTCGTCGGGCACGACCGGCCGCGGGCTGCGCGGCAGCGTCGGCAGCTCGTGCGCCGGCAGGGCCTCCGCCCAGGCGCCGATCGCCGCCAGCTCGGCCGAGTGGCGCAGCAGCCGCTGCGGGATCCCGCCCATCGTGCGCAGCGCGGCCTCGGCTGGCCGCGTCTCGGCCAGGCGCAGCAGGGTCTCGTTGCCGAGCACCTTGAAGGGCGGCGTGTCGGTCGCCTCGGCGCGGCGCTCGCGCCAGCCGTGCAGCTCGCGCAGGGCCGCCAGCGCGCGCGGAGGCAGCCGCCGCGCGCCCTTGATCGCGAGCCAGGCCGCGGGGTCCCGCTCCCGCGCGGCGGCGTCGAGGGCCGCCACGGCGTCGCACTCCTCGCGCAGCCACTCGCCGCGCCCGAGCGCCTCGAGCCTGGCCGCCAGGCTCTCGCGCAGGGCGACGAGGTGCAGCACGTCGGCGAGGGCGTAAGCCTCCTGCTGCGGGGTCAGCGGGCGGCGCGACCAGTCGTCCTTCTGGTTGTCCTTCGTCAGCGTGACCCCGAGCTCGTCGCGGGCGACGGCCGCCAGCCCGATCTGCGCGCGGCCGAGCAGCCGCGCCGCGATCATCGTGTCGAAGATCGAGGCGAACGAGACCCCGAAGTCCCGCTTCATCGTCGTGACGTCGTAGTCGGCGCCGTGCAGCACCTTCGTGATCCCCGGGTCGGCGAGCGCCGGGGCGAGCGGAGCGAGGTCCCGCAGCTCGAGGGTGTCCACCAGGAAGCTCTCGCCGCGGTCCGTCGCGATCTGCAGCAGGCAGACCTTCTCGAAGTGGTGGTAGAGGCTGTCCGACTCGGTGTCGAGGGCGATCGCGCGGCAACCCTCGAGCGACCGGGAGAGGGAGACGAGCGCGTCCGGCGTGCGGATCCAGGCTGTCACGTTGCCCGTGAGTATACGCAAATCCCGCTGCTCGAGCGACTTGCAGGGCCGGGCCTGCGACCCGCTACGTTTTCGGCGTCGCAGCGTCTAAGCTTCCAGCAGGCGCCACGGGCGCGAGGCAGGTTCAACACGGGGCCGAAGGAGACAAGGCTGTGAACAACGACGTCGTCGTGCTCACCGACGCGAACTGGAAGCAGGAGGTCAGCGACGCCACGGGGCTGGTGCTGGTCGATTTCTGGGCCGAGTGGTGCCCGCCGTGCCGCATGATCGCCCCGGCGATCGACGCCCTGGCGACGGCCTATGCCGGCCGCGCGAAGGTCGGCAAGCTGAACGTGGACGAGAACCCGGCGGTGGCCGGGGCGTTCGGCGTCCGTTCGATCCCCACCCTGCTGGTGTTTCGCGACGGCCAGGTGGTCGAGAAGCAGGTGGGCGCCGTGCCGCAGCCGAGACTGGCGGCGATGCTGGACGGCCACCTGGGGCCGGGCCAGGCCGCAACGCGGCAGGCGTGAGCGCGCCCGCGCTGGAGACGGTCGAGGTCGAGCCGCCGCGAGCGGCGGACGCGGCGCTCATCCTGCTCCACGGCCTGGGAGCGGACGGTCACGATTTCGAGCCGATCGCGGGCGAGCTGGCGACCGGGTCCCTGCGCTCGCTGCGCTTCGTGTTCCCCCACGCGCCGGTGCGGCCGGTCACGCTCAACGCGGGCTACCGCATGCGCGCGTGGTACGACATCGTGGGCCTCGACCGCAGCTCGCCCGAGGACGAGGCGGGGCTGCGCGCCTCGGCGGCCGCGGTGCGCGCGCTCGTGGAGCGGGAGAAGCTGCGCGGCGTCCCGTCCGGGCGCATCGTGCTCGCCGGCTTCTCCCAGGGAGGCGCCCTCGCCCTCCACGCGGCGCTGCGCGAGCCCGAGCGCCTCGCGGGTGTCGTCGCCCTCTCGGCCTACCTGCCGCTCGCCTCGCGGCTCGCGGCCGAGGCACACCCGGCCAACGTCGCGACGCCCTTCTTTCTCGCGCACGGCAGCCTCGACCTCGTCGTGGCCCCGGCGCTCGGCGAGGGCTCGCGGGACACCCTGCGCGCGCGCGGCTACGACGTCGAGTGGCACAGCTACCCGATGGCCCACAGCGTCTCGCCCGAGGAGATCCTCGACCTGCGCGCCTTCCTGGCGCGGGTGCTGCCCGCGCTCGGCTGAGCGGAGGCGCGCTCAGCCGAGTTGCCGCTTCGCCTCGTCCCAGAACCGGTCCATCTCCTCCAGGTTGGAGTCCGCCGGCGCGCGGCCGTCCTCGGCGAGCCGCCGCTCGATGTGGGAGAAGCGCCGGCGGAACTTGCGGTTCGCGGCCTTGAGCGCGCTCTCGGGGTCGACGCCCGCGAGCCGCGCCACGTTGACGGCGGCGAAGAGCAGGTCGCCCATCTCCTCCGCGACCGCCTGCTGGTCCGAGCGCGCCGCGATCGCCTCGCGCAGCTCCGCGGTCTCCTCGTCGAGCTTCTCGAGCGCGCCGCCGGCGTCCTTCCAGTCGAAGCCGACGCGCGAGACCTTCGTCGTCAGCTGGAAGGCCTCCATCACCGCGGGCAGGCCCGCGTGGACGCTGTCGAGCATCGACGCGTCGCTCTTGCCCTTCGCCTGCCGCTCCTGCGCCTTGATCGCCTCCCAGTTGCGCAGCACCTCGCTCGACGTCGCGGCCTCGTCCTGGCCGAACACGTGCGGGTGCCGGCGGATCATCTTCTCGGCGACGCGCTCGACGATGGCGCCGATCCCGAAGGCGCCGCGCTCCTGGGCGATGTTGCCGTGGAAGACCACCTGCAGCAGCAGGTCGCCGAGCTCGCCCATCAGCTCGTCGTCGTCTCTCTCGTCGATCGCGTGCGCGACCTCGTAGGCCTCCTCGATCGTCATCGGCTTGACCGACTCGTGCGTCTGCTCGCGGTCCCAGGGGCAGCCGCCGGGGGCGCGCAGGCGGGCGATCAGCTCGACGAAGCGGGCGAAGCTGCGGCCGGCCTCGGCGGCGGAGGCGGAGGGCGTGATCTCGCTCATCGGGCGATTGTCGCCCGGCCCCGCGCCGAAGGATACTCGGCGAGCGCCGGAGGATCCATGAAGCTGCGCCTGTTCCAGGTCGACGCGTTCACGAGCCACGCGTTCGCGGGCAACCCCGCCGCGGTGGTGCCGCTCGAGGCGTGGCTCGCGGACGCCACGCTGCAGGCGATCGCCGCCGAGAACAACCTCTCGGAGACGGCGTTCTTCGTGCCGCAGGGCGACGGCTTCGAGATCCGCTGGCTGACGCCCGTCCACGAGGTCGACCTGTGCGGCCACGCGACGCTGGCCTCGGCCTGGGTGCTGTTCAACGTGCTCGAGCCGGGCCGCCGCGCCGTCCGCTTCCGCTCGAAGAGCGGCCCGCTGGGCGTGAGCGCCGAGGGCGACAGGATCGCGCTCGACTTCCCGTCGCGACCGCCGCTGGCGGCCGAGGCCTCGCTCGCGGCCGTCGCCGCGGCGCTCGGCGCTCGGCCGCAGGCGCTCTTCGCCGCCCGCGACTACCTGGCCGTCTTCGCCGACGAGGGCGAGGTGCGCGCCCTGCGGCCGGACATGGCGCGCACGG
>JBGASI010000086.1:3957-15333 GCA_044229815.1 Vicinamibacteria bacterium
GATCGCGACCGCGCCCGGGACGGGCTGCGACTTCGTCTCGCGCTTCTTCGCGCCCGCGGTCGGCGTGCCGGAAGACCCGGTCACCGGCTCGGCCCACACGACGCTCGTGCCGTACTGGGCCGCCCGGCTCGGCCGGGCATGCCTGTTCGCGCGGCAGGTCTCGGCGCGGGGCGGGGAGCTGTGGTGCGAGGACCGGGGCGGGCGCGTCTCGATCGCGGGCCAGGCCGCGCCCTACCTCGAGGGCACGATCACGATCTAGGCGCCGTCAGTTGCCGCGCAGCGGCCGCCGGCGCGACTGGCCGGAGCCCACGTCCTCGAGGTCGACCGACTCGAGGCCGATGCGCGCGATGCGGTAGCGGTTCGCGACCACCTGCCCGGCCTGGCCCGTGAGCACCTCGCGGCGGTCGGTCATCAGCACCGCGACCTTCACGCCCCGCACGTTCTCGACGCTGCCGATGTACTTGAGGTTGAGGGCCGGCAGGCTCGGCGCCGCGGCCGCGGCGACGGCCGCCGCCGCCGCGATCGCGGCCGGCGAGCCGGGGGCCGGGGCGGGCGGCGGCGTCGCCACGACCGCCGCCGGGGCGGGCGGCGCTTCCGCCCTGGCGTAGCCGAAGATGTTGCGGCTGCCGGCCTCGGCCGGGTCCTGCCGCTGCTCGAGGCGCGCGAGGTCGATGCTCGGTACCGGGGCGAGCGGCGCCTCGGCCCGCCCGCCCGAGAGCGAGACCGGGGCCCCCGCGGGGTCGCGCCACAGCCACAGGCCCGTCGCGCCGAGCGCGAGCGCCAGCGCCGCGAGCAGCGCCGTCTCTCGCCGGCTCAGCTTTCTCAAGCCGCATCCACCTCGTTCGCGAGGGTAGCACGATCCGTCGTACGCTATACCGCGGCCGCGCCGGGGGTATTCCATGAAGGCGATGCGTGTCGAGGAGTTCGGCGGACCCGGGAAGCTGCGCCTCGTCGAGCTGCCCGAGCCGCAGGCGGGCCCGGGCCAGCTGGTCGTCCAGGTCGAGGCCGCGGGCGTCAACTTCATCGACGTCTACCACCGCACCGGGCTCTACCCGAACCCGCTCCCGCTCGTCCTGGGGCAGGAGGGCGCCGGCCGGGTCACGGCCGTCGGCGCCGGCGTCACGCGCTTCCGCGAGGGCGACCGCGTGGCGTGGGCGAACCTCCCGGGCAGCTACTCCGAGCGCGTCCTGTTGCCCGCCGAGCGCGTCGTCGCGGTCCCCGCGGGCCTCGACCTGCGCAGCGCGGCCGCCGTGATGCTGCAGGGCATGACCGCCCACTACCTGTGCACGGACACCTACCCGCTCGCCCCGGGCCGGACCTGCCTCGTGCACGCGGCGGCCGGCGGCGTCGGCCTGCTGCTCGTGCAGATGGCGAAGGCGCGCGGGGCCCGCGTGCTGGGCACCGTGGGCAGCCCGGAGAAGGCGCGGCTCGCGCGCGAGGCGGGCGCCGACGAGACGATCCTCTACGACCAGGAGGACTTCCGCGAGGCCGTGAAGCGGCACACCGGCGGGCGCGGGGTCGACGTCGTCTACGACTCCGTCGGCCGCTCGACGTGGGAGGGCAGCCTGGACTCGCTCGCGCCGCGGGGCATGCTGGTCTTCTTCGGCAACGCGAGCGGCCCGGTGCCCCCGATCGAGCCGCTCCTGCTGACGCGCAAGGGGTCGCTGTTCCTCACGCGGCCGAGCCTCGGCCACTACGTGGCCGATCGCGCCAGCCTCGAGGCCCGAGCCGCGGCGGTGCTCGGGGCCGTGCAGGACGGCTCGCTCGCGGTGCGGGTCGACCGCAGCTTCCCCCTCGCCCAGGCCGCGGAGGCCCATCGCGCCCTCGAGGCCCGCGAGACCACGGGCAAGCTGCTCCTGCTGCCTTGAGCGACGCGCGCGGCGGCGCCCTGCTCGTCTTGGCCGTGGCGGTCGGTTCGGCCGCCGGCGGCGTCGCCCGCTACGGCCTTTCGGGCGTCGTGGCGCGGGCGTTCGGCGAGACCTTCCCGTGGGGCACGCTCCTCGTGAACGTGCTCGGCTCGCTGCTGATCGGCTTCGTCGCCACGGTCACCGGCCCGGACGGCCGCCTGCTCGCGAGCCCGGCGACCCGCGTGCTGTGGCTGCCCGGCTTCTTCGGGGGCTTCACGACCTTCTCGTCGTTCAGCCTGCAGACGCTCGGCCTGGCCCAGGACGGCGAGTGGCTGTGGGCCGGTGCGAACGTCGTGCTGTCGGTCGTGCTGTGCCTCGCCGGGGTGTGGCTCGGCGCCGCCCTGGGCGCCTGGGTGAATCGCTGAGGCCGGGTTTTTCGGATGGCGGCGCAGGCCGCCGGGAGGAGCGCATGCAGCTCCCGAAGGACGCCGTCCTCGCCCGCATCTTCATGGGCGAGGACGATCGCGCGCCGGACGGCCACCCGCTCTACGAGGCCGTCGTGCTGAAGGCGCGCACGCTGAAGCTGGCGGGCGCCACGGTGCTGCGCGGCCCGATGGGCTTCGGCCACGACAGCCACCTGCACACGGCCAAGATCCTGCGGCTGTCGCAGGACCTGCCGATGGTGGTCGAGATCGTGGACACGGAGGAGAAGCTGCGCCCGTTCCTCGACGCGATCGAGCCGATGATGGGCAGCGGGCTCGTCACGCTCGAGCGCGTGCAGGTGATCCGCTACGGCAAGCCGGCCGAGTGAGGCCCCGCGCTACCACGTGGTCGCGAAGCCGAGCCCCACGCCCGCGCCATGCGGGTCCGTCGCCGGTGCGAGCGAGAACGTGCGGCGCTTGCGGGCCGGCTCGCTGTCCACGCGCGTCACCGTCCGGCCGACCAGGATGCCGAGCGTCGCGCCGGCGAGCACGTCGCTGAGGTAGTGGCGGTTGGACTCGATGCGCGAGAGGCCGATGCCGGCGGCCAGGGCGTAGGCGGGGACGCCGACCTTCCAGCCGTAGTGCCGGCTCGCGACGGTGGCGAGCGCGAAGGCGTTCGAGGCGTGGCCCGAGGGCAGGGAGAGGTTGTCCGAGCCGTCCGGCCGCTCGCGACGGAGAGAGGCCTTGAGCCCGTTCGTCCAGGCGGCGTTCACGATCATGGCCTGGGCGAAATCGTACGTCGCCGCCCGGAACCGTCCCTGGGGCGCGAAGCGGCCGGCCACGAACAGGGCGCCGAACACCGGCACCGTCGCCGAAAACCCCCCGGCCGTGGCCCCGCCGCTGCCGCAGGTGATGCAGCTGCCCTGCAGCGCCTGCGCGGCCCGCGTGTCGAAGGAGTGGCCGCCGAGCGCGAGCGCGCCGCCCACGACGAACGGCGCCAGGTTGTCCCGCGAGAAGACGCCGACGAAGTTCCGCGCCAGGTTCTTCGGGAAGGCCCCCAGGGTGCGCCGGCCGTCGCCGATGGGTGCGTCGATGGCCAGCGAGGTCGCTCCGAAGTCGTGGGCGTCCAGCGGCTGGGTCGAGACGGCCGACAGGTCGAGGCCGCCGCCGGAGGGCCTGGCGACGGCGTCTGTCGCGGCGGCCGGCGTGCTCTCGGGGGTCGGAGCTATCTCCTGCTGGGCCAGGCATGTAGCAGCACTGAGACCGGCGATCTGGAACGCGAAAACCGCTACTCGGAGACGATTCATGCCCTTTGGCCTCCCGCCGCTAGGTGGTCCTGACGACCATCGGCAGTATGTCCGAAGCGGACCGAGGCGGTCGTGTCAAGAAGTTGGGTGGATGTGAAAGATGATCGACCGGCGGGGAGGTCCGCTCCGGGAGGATCCGGGGGCGGTTCAGGCCGTGGTCACGGCCCCGCAGTCGACGAGGGTGCGGCCGAGCGCCCGGCGGTCCAGCAGCAGATTCGCCGCCTCGATCACCTGCTCGAGCGGGACGACGCGCGAGACGATCGTGTCGATGGCCCCCGGCTTCAGCTCGCCGCCGAGCCTCGTCCACACCTCGCTCCGCAGGGGCATCGGGCAGTTGGCGGAGCTGATCCCGAGCAGGCTCACGCCGCGCAGGATCAGCGGGAAGACGCTCGTCTGCAGGTCGGGCGAGCCGGCCATGCCGACGCACGCGACCTGGCCCCAGAGGCCGACGTGCCGCGCGATCCCAGCGAGCAGCGCGCCGCCGACGTTGTCGACCGCGCCGCCGAAGCGGGCGGCCTCCAGCGGCCGCGTGCCGAGGCCCAGGGCCTCCGGGGTCAAGACCTCGCTCGCGCCCAGCCGCTCCAGGTACGCGCGGTGCTCGGGACGCCCGGAGACGGCGGTCACGCGGTAGCCGCGGGCCGACAGGATCGAGACCGCGAAGGACCCGACCCCGCCGCTGGCCCCGGTCACGACGATCGGCCCCTGGTCAGGCCGCTGGCCGTTCAGTTCCATGCGCGAGACGGCGAGCGCCGCGGTGAAGCCGGCCGTGCCGAGGGCCATCGCCTCGCGCAGCGTCAGGCCGGCCGGCAGCGGCACGAGCCAGTCGCCGCTCGCGCGCAGGCACTCGGCGAAGCCGCCGTCGTGGGACTCGCCGAGGCCCATGCCGTTGAGCAGCACCGGGTCGCCCGGGCGCCAGCGCGGGTCGCGCGAGCCCACCACGACGCCGCCGGCGTCGATCCCGGCGTTGAGCGGGAAGCGCTTGAGGATCCGGCCGCGCCCGCTCACCGCCAGCGCGTCCTTGTAGTTGAGGCCCGACCAGTGGACGCGGACGACGACCTCGCCCGGCGACAGCGCGTCCGTGTCCATCTCGACCAGCCGCGCGACGACCGCGCCCTGCTCCTCGAAGACGCGGCAGGCGCGGAAGCTCACCTCAGGCCCGCTCGACCACCCGCGACGCGTAGGGCGGCAGGGTCACCCGCCCGCCGAGCGTCGTCCCGTCCTCCACGTCCCGCAGCCGGATCGCCCCGAGGTCGAGCGACGCCGGCGCGCCCGTGCAGTTGTGCACGAAGAGGAACGTGCGGCCGCCGCCCGAGCGCCGCTGCACGGTGACGCCCTCGGGCAGCTCGACCTCGAGGTTGCGCAGCAGCTTCAGCTCGCGCACGAGGCCGCGCACGAGGCCGTCGTGGAAGCCGTCCTCGGCCGGCCGAGCCGCCAGGTAGTAGACCCGGCCGGCGCCGTGGCGGTTCACGGTCAGCGCCGGCGTGCCGGCGTAGAAGTCGCTCTCGTAGCTGGCGAGAACGCTCGCACCCTCCGGGTGCACGCGCTCGCAGTAGTCGCGCACCGGGTGGGTGCCGGCCAGGCCCAGCGCGTTGCCGGGCGCCGCGACGAGCCGCTGCGTCGTGTTCGGCAGCAGCGAGTCGATTTCCTCCGACCACACGCCGGCCAGCGCGCGCAGGCCGCCGCCCGGCCAGCCGCCGCGCAGCACCAGCTCGGTCTCGTCGACGACGCCGCAGAGGTAGCTCAGGACCAGCGTGCCGCCGCCCTTGACGAACGCCGCGAGGCGCTCCGCGACGCCCCTCTTCAGCATGAACAGCATCGGCGCCACGACCAGCCGGTACGGCTCGAAGGCCGAGAGGCTCTCGATCACATCGACGCTGATGCCGAGCTTCCAGAACGGCCGGTAGTGCTCGCCGAGCGTGCGCACGTACTCCTTGTCGTAAGGCCCGCCCCACTCGCCCGCGCCGCGCCGCGGCCCCTGCGTGAAGCCGAGCGCCCAGCGCACCTCCCAGTCGTTGACGAGCGCGACCTCGGGCCGGACCGTCGTGCCCACGATCGCGTCGAGCTTGCGGATGGACGCGCCGTGCTCGGCGACCTCCTGGAAGACGCGCGTCTGGTCCGAGCCCTCGTGGCCGACGACCGCGCCGTGCAGCTTCTCGAAGGCCCCGCCGCTCTTGCGCCACTGGAAGTACATCGTGGTGTCTGCCCCGTGGCCGATCGCCACCAGCATCTCCTGGCGGTGCTGGCCCGGCTTCTTGAGCGAGGGCGTCTCCTGCCAGTTGGTGTTCGAGGGCGTCGACTCCATGAGCATGAAGGGCTTGCCGCCCTTCATCGTCCGGTAGATGTCGTGGGTCATCCCGAGGCCCGCGACCGCCCGCCAGTCGCGCAGCTGCGGGTAGGCGTCCCAGGCCATGCGGTCGCTGATCGAGGCGAAGCGCCAGTAGTCCAGCCCGGCGAAGGTGCCCATCATGTTCGTCGTCACGGGCACGCCCGGGGTGATCGCCCGCAGCGGGGCAACCTCGTTCTTCATGAAGTCCACGGTCTGGTGGGTCGTGAAGCGGTGCCAGTCGAGGTTGAGCCCGTCCATCGGCGACTCACGCGGGTCGATCTGCTCCCAGGCCTGGAACTTCTGCGCCCAGAACGCCGCCCAGTAGGACCGGTTGAGCGTGTCGAGGTCCGTGTAACGGGACTTGAGCCAGGCGCGGAAGGCCCCGAGGCAGTACGCGCAGTAGCAGGTCCCGCTGTACTCGTTCGAGATGTGCCAGCCGCCGAGCGCCGCGTGGCCCTTGTAGCGCTCGGCCAGCTTCGTGTTGATCGTCCGCACCTTCTCGCGATACACCGGCGAGCTGAAGCAGTGGTTGTGGCGGGAGCCGTGCAGCTCGCGCCGGCCCGACTCGTCGATGCGGCGGACCTCCTCGTACTTCTCCGACAGCCAGCGCGGCTTGGCGCCCGAGGGCGTCGCGAGGAACGCGTAGAAGCCCCGCTTCGCCAGGCCGTCCAGGATCTGGTCGAGCCAGGCGAACTCGAACCGGCCCTCCTCGGGCTCGAGCGCGGCCCAGGCGAAGATGCCGACCGAGAACGCGTTGCAGCCCGCCTTCTCCATGAGGGCGAAGTCCTGCTCGATCACCCCCGGTTCGTGCAGCCACTGGTCGGGGTTCCAGTCCCCGCCGTGCAGCAGGTGGGGGTAGCGCTCGATGATCGGCGCGTAGCGGTCGGGCGGTGCGCCGGCCGCGGCGGCCTGGGTGAGGGCCACGAGCCGCCCCGGCAGGGCGAGGAAGGCGGTGGTGCCGAGCGCTCCCTGCACGAAGCGGCGGCGTCGGATGGCGGGCATGGTGGCCTCCTGGCGGACCTCGGGTCCGGCCGACTAGCGCGCGGGCGTCAGCACGACGTTGCGGAAGCGCACCTTGCCGTGGTCGCCCTGCAGCATCAGGGAGCCCGGCTCGCCCTCGAACGGGTTGAAGGCGCCGCCGGTGATGCCGTCGACGATCCCGCTCACGACCTCGGTGCCGTTCAGCACGACCTGGATCTGCCGGCCCACCATCGTGATGTCCAGCGTCTGCCACTCGCCGGCCGGCCTGGTCGCGTCCAGCTTGGGCGGGATGCGGCTGTAGACCGCGCCGCAGCCGTGCGGGTCGACCGACATCTTCTTGTCCGGGTTGTCGAGGATCTGCACCTCGTAGCGGCCGCGCACGTACACGCCGCTGTTCGAGTGCGCGTCGACGTTGAACTCGACGTGCAGCTTGGCGTCCTGGAACGCCTGCGCGCTCACCAGGTCGGCGTTGCCCTTCGGCTCGACGACGGCCAGCTCGCCGTCGACGACCGCCCAGCCGTTCTTCGCCTTCGGGTCGCGCAGCGTCCAGCCGTCGAGCGTCTTGCCGTCGAACAGCGTGACCGGGGCGCCCCAGACCGGCGCCTTCTTCGACAGCAGCAGCGGCGCCTTCTTCCCCTCGAAGTGGTGGACCTTGCCGTCGGGGTAGCGGACCTGGCCCTTCAGGAGGCCGCCCTCGAGGCGTGCCTCGAAGCGGTCCGGCTTGCCGGCGGTCTCCTCGCGCACCATCAGCAGCGTGCCGTCCTTCACCTCGATCGTCTTGACGGGCCCGAAGCTGCCCCAGCGCCAGACGACCCCGCCCGAGAGGGCGCCGTCCTTCTTTTCGATCTGGAAGCCGCCGGAGGCGAACGTGTCAAGGGCGTCGGTGATCTTCACGTTCCAGCGGCCGACGTAGTCGGCGTCCGAGGCCGCCTTGGCGGGGGCCGGGGCAAGTAGCGCGGCGGCGAGGACGAGGCTCAGCATGGTCGTTGCTCCTTCGGTCGGCTGACCCTAGTCCCGCGCCGGCGGGGCTGTCAAACGAGGGCCGGACCGGTTGGTCCATTGACCGCGGGCCGCGGGCCTCTCTATGCTCGCTGCGGTCATCCTGGCGGAGGTTCGAGATGAGCGATACGACGCGGCGCGACTTCGTGAAGACGACGGGCCTCGCGGGGGCCGCGGTCGCGGCCGGCGCCGCGCGAGCGCTCGGCGCGGACGAGCGGAGCGTGCTGGCTTTCGTGGGCTGCGCCCACATCCACACCCCCGTCTTCGTGAAGCTGCTCGCGGGGCGGCCCGACGTGCGGGTGAAGTGGGCCTGGGACCCGTACCCGGCCCGCGTCGCGGTGCGGGCGCCCGAGCTGGGCGCCACGGCCGGCAGCCTCGACGCGATCTTCGGCGACGCCGAGGTCAAGGCCGTCGTGGTCTGCTCCGAGACGAACCGCCACCCGGAGCTGGTGGAGCGCGCGACGAAGGCGCGCAAGCACCTCTTCGTCGAGAAGCCGCTCGGCACGACCGGCCGCGAGAGCCGGGCGATGGCCGAGGCGATCGAGAAGGCGGGCCTGCTCTTCACGACCGGCTACTTCATGCGCACGGACCCGAAGCACCTGTTCCTGCGCGAGCAGGTGAAGGCGGGGGCGTTCGGCACGATCACCCGCGCGAGCGCCTGGAACTGCCACTCGGGCTCGCTCGGCGGCTGGTTCGACGAGAAGCCGGGGCAGCCGGCCGAGACCTGGCGCTGGATGGCCGACCCGAAGATCGCGGGGGTCGGCGCGTTCGGCGACCTCGGCACGCACTCGCTCGACATCCTGATGTGGATCCTGGGCGACGTGGCGAGCGTCAGCGCCGACATCAAGGTCGTGACCGGCCGCTACGGCGAGTGTGACGAGGCCGGCACGGCGCTGCTGAAGTTCCGCAGCGGCGTCACCGGCACGCTCAGCGCCGGCTGGGTCGACATCGCGAACCCGGTGACGCTGCAGATCGCGGGCACCGAGGGCCACGCGCTGATCGTCAACGACACGCTCTACTTCGAGTCGAAGAAGCTGGCGGGCTCGAAGATCGGCGCACCGTGGACCGCCCTGCCGCAGGGGCCGAAGGCGCCGCTGCACCAGTTCATCGACGCCGTGCGCGGCACCGCCGGTCAGCCGCTCGTCAGCCCGCGCGAGGCCGCCGAGCGCGTCGTGGTGATGGAGGCGGCGTACGCGGCCTGGCGCAGCGGGGGCTGGACGACCGTCGCCTGAAGGGTGGGCCGCTTCGCGCGCTCCACTGGCGCCTGTGGGCCCCGGGGCCAAAGACGACGTCAGTCGGGCTCCCGAGGCCCGACTGGCGCCGTCCTCACCGTCCGGTGCCTCTCTTGTGCCGCTTGCGGGCCTTCGTTCGCCGCTCGGCGGCGAGGGGGGTCGCGATCGCCAGCGACGGAGCTTCGAGCACGGGGCCGTCCTTCCCCGAGTGGAGTTCGCCGGCCTTGAACTCGTCGAAGACCATCTTCGACGAGGTGAGAGGCATCAGGCGCGCCAGCGGTTGTAGCCCCAGCCTCCGCCACCGAGCACGAACAGCAACAACACGATGATCAGTAGTGTGGACATGCTTTCCTCCTGCTTTCCTTGCCGGGGTGTACCTGCACGTGCGCTGCCATCGCGTGGCCCCGACGAGATATCCCGCAACCCGCTCGATACCAGCGCTTTGCCGCGTGGCCGCGGGCCGACGGGGTCGGGCGCCGGCGCGTCAGAGGAACCGCCTGCCATTTCCCCTCGTAGCTTGTTCAAAGGGGATATCCCATGGCCGTCCGGGAGCCTGCCGTGCGCCGTGCGTTCCGGGCCCGTCTGACAGCGACCGCGCTGCTGCTGGCAGTGCCCGCGGCCGTTCGGGCCGGCGAGTCGAAGGACGCGCCCACGTACGCCGTGCTCGAGGGAGCCGAGGCCGAGGCCTTCCTGCGCGCCGCGCGCGTGGTCGCGCGCAAGCCCATCGGCGCCGGGGTGACGCGCTCCGAGAGGCTCACCCTCACGGATGGGGAGCGCACGGCGCGCGCCGCGTGGAAGACCCTGCACCAGCACACGATCGGCCTCGCGCGGATGCAGGACGGGCGCGTCGAGTTCGACTTCCGCGACTCGTGGAAGCACGACGTCGCCGCCTACGAGCTGGACAAGCTCCTCGGCCTAGGGCTCGTGCCGCCGACGGTCGAGCGCCGGATCGACGGGCGGCAAGGATCGCTGCAGCTGTGGATCGAAGGCGCGATGACCGATCTCGACCGCCGCCGCCAGGGCCTGCAGCCGCCGGACCCGGCCGTGTGGGCGAGCCGCCGCGCGGCGATCCGCTTCCTGCGCGAGCTGGCCTACGACACGGACTACAACGTCCAGAACACCCTGGTCGCGCAGGGCTTCCGGGTCTGGGCGATCGACTTCTCGCGGGCGTTTCGCGTCGTGCCCCAGCTCCCGTCGCCCGAGACGCTCGGGCACGTCCCGCGGGCGACGGTCGAGCGCCTGCGCGCGCTCGACGGTGCGACCGTCCAGGCGCACCTGGGCGCCTGGCTCGATGGCGTGCAGATCGACGGCCTGCTGAAGCGTCGGGAGCGGCTGCTTGCGCAGGTGGATCAGCGCCAGGCGGGTCGCACCGAGACGGTCACGGTCGTCCCCTGAACGGGGCGCTCCGTCAGGCCGGCCCTGGTTCGTTCTCCGAGTGGGCCTCGGACTCCACGAAGGACCGCAGGCGTGCCTCGTCGTCGCCCCGCAGGGAGACGAAGCGCATGCCAGTGGCGCGCACCGTCTTCTCGTCCGCTTCGAGGACGTGCCGCACCACCTGCGCCTTGCCCTCGATGGGCTTGCGGTCGCCCGGCAGGTCGAGCCGGAAGGCGACCTCCGTGCCGATGGGCGGCACGCGCGGCGTGCGCACGAGCATGCCCGCGGTGGAAAGGTCCTCGGTCTGTCGGAAGACGAGCGAAAGCCCTTCCTGCAGGCTCACCTCGAGACGCACGGAGACGCGGACCCCCACGCGCGGCGCCGCCCCGAGGATCTCGTGCAGGACGCGCGCGAAAGCCCCGGCCGACGCGGTCGCCGAGAGCACGGCGTCCACCGCCGTGCCGACGAGCGCGCGGGCCTCGTCGAGCTTCTCGGGCGGTGCGACGAGCACGACGTGCGTTCGGTGGTGGGGAAGGCCGGCGTCGACGAGTCCCTGGGCCAGCTGCATCACGGCGGCCGCCGACGGGACGTAGTCGAGCAGCGCCAGGTCGTAGGGGACGTGCCGCGCGAGCTCGAGCGCGCTGCCGGCGGAGGACATCCGGTCGACCTCGATGCCCTGTCGCTCGAGGGCCGGCGCGCTGGCGGTCAGCCGTGTCGACCCGCTCCCGACGACGAGGACGCGCCCGCTCTGCAAGAACGCCCCCTGGAAAGGAAAGGCGTGCCGGAGCCCCTTGCCGGCCGCGGCCCTCATGATAGCTGGTGCCGGAGGTGGGAATCGAACCCACACGAGGGGTGACCCTCTCGGGATTTTGAGTCCCGCGCGTCTGC
>JBGASI010000087.1:0-11376 GCA_044229815.1 Vicinamibacteria bacterium
GCACCTCCCAGGGCGTCGTCCCGCTGCCCATCAGCGACCAGCCGGAGTCCAGCGCCGCCCGCACGGCGGCGTTGACCGCGGGGTCGTTGTGGCCCAGGACGTGGGGCGCGAAGGCGGCGTGGTAGTCGAGGTACTCGTTGCCGTCCGCGTCCCACAGGCGGCTGCCGAGCGCGCGCACGAACGCGATCGGCGGGTCCGTCTTGCGGTTGAGCGAGACGACGCCGCCGGCGATCGACTCCCTGCCCCTCGCGTGCAGCGCCCGCGACAGGGCGCGGGCGTCCGCTCGTGCTCCGGTGGCCGTCTCTTCCGTCACCTCGTTCCTCCTTCGCTTCGGCAGGGCCGCGCCCGTTCAGGACCGCCCGACGACCGGCGGCACGAAGCGCCGTGCCTCCGCGCTGCGCGGGCGCAGGCACTCGAGGTCGCAGCCCTCGTCCGCCTGCAGCACCTGCTCGAGGTAGAGGCGGGGGTATCCCCGCAAGTGGGGGCTCGGGCGCGGGCGCCACGCCTCGCGGCGCCGGGCGAGCTCGTCTTCCGCCACCCGCAACTCGAGCCGCCGCGCGGGGACGTCGAGGGCGACGCGGTCGCCGTCGCGCACGAGCGCGAGCGGGCCCCCGACCGCGGACTCGGGCGCCACGTGCAGCACGCAGGTCCCGTAGCTCGTCCCGCTCATCCGCGCGTCGGAGACGCGGACCAGGTCGCTCACGCCGCGCCCCTGCAGCTTCCTCGGGATCGGCAGCATCCCCCACTCGGGCATGCCCGGGCCGCCGACGGGGCCGGCGTGGCGCAGGACGAGGACGCTCGCCGACGTCACCGCGAGGTCCGGGTCGTCGACCCGCGCGAGCATGTCGGCGTAGTCGTCGAACACCAGCGCCGGACCCTCGTGCTTCAGCAGGCCCGCGCTCGCCGCGGAGACCTTGAGCAGCGCGCCGCCCGGCGCGAGGTTGCCGCGCAGCACGGCCAGGGTCGGGGCCAGGGCCACCGGCCGGTCGAGCGGCCGGATGCTCGGACCCGGCTCGGGCACTTCCGCCAGGATCGCGCGCCAGGTCCGCCCGGACAGCGTGAGGACGTCGAGGTCGAGGACGCCCTCGATCCTCTTGAGGACCGCGGGGACGCCGCCCGAGGCGTGCAGGTCCTCCACGAGGCCGCTCCCGGAGGGCTGGATGTCGGCGAGGCAGGGCACCTGGCCGGACAGCTCGTCGAAGCGATCGAGCGTGAGGCCCACACCGGCGCGGCCGGCGAGCGCCAGCAGGTGCAGCACGGCGTTGGTCGAGCCGCCGAGGGCGAGCAGGAGTCGGATCGCGTTGTCGAACCCGCCCGCCGTCAGGACGCGCGACGGGGTGAGGCCCTCGCGCACCATCGCCACGATCCTCGCGCCGGCCGCGCGGGCGGCCTGGTAGCGGGCGGGATCGGACACCGCCGCCGTGCTGGCGCCGGCGGGCATCATGCCGAGCGCCTCGGCCAGCGCGCCCATGGTGGAGGCCGTGCCCATCACGTTGCACGCCCCCGGGCCGGAGGCGAGCGCCTTCTCGACCTCGCGGAACTCCCGCTCGTCGAGCCGACCGGCCCGCACGTCGTCCCACAGCCGCCACAGGTCGGTGCCGCTGCCGAGGCTTCTGCCGCGGAAACGGCCGGCGGCGCGCGGGCCGGCGTTGAGCTGGATCGCGGGCAGGTCGGCGCTCGCGGCTCCCATCAGCTGCGCGGGGATCGTCTTGTCGCAGTTGCCGAGCAGCACCACCCCGTCGAGCGGGTAGGCGCGCAGGTTCTCCTCGACCTCCATGGCCATCAGGTTGCGGTACATCATGGCCGTCGGCTTCATCAGCTCCTCGCCGAGGCTGATCGTCGGGAACTCGAGCGGGATTCCGCCCGCCTCGCGCACCCCGCCCTTCACGGCCTCGGCCACCATGCGCAGGCTGAGGTTGCAGCCGTTGAGCTCGGACCAGGAGCTCGCGATGCCGATCACCGGCTCGCCGGCGTAGGCGTCCATGTCGAGCCCGAGCTGGCGCAGCGCGCCGCGGTGCTGGAAACCCAGCTCGTCGCGGCCGAGCAGCCACTCGTGGCTGCGCAGCTTCACGAGCGCGCCCCCGGCTCGGCCGCCTGGTCCCCGGCCGGCGTCCCTCGCTCCTCGTAGACGGTGACGAGCAGCGTGCTCGCCAGCACGAGCGCCCCGCCCGCCAGCATCGGCCCGCTCAGCCGTTCGCCGAGTGCGAGCCCCGCCAGCACGACGCCGAAGAAGGGGATCAGGTAGTTCGAGAGCGCGGCCTGGGTGGCGTCGAGCCGTGTCAGCACCGTCAGGAAGACGACCATCGAGAGCAGGTACTGGAAGAGCGCGAGCAGCAGCAGCCCCAGCCACGCCTGCGCTCCGGCGCTCGCCAGGCGGGCGGGGCCGTCGGGCTCGACGCGCAGGGAGAACGGCAGCAGCACGGCGACGACCGCGTAGTAGCTGTAGAGCAGCACCTCGAGCGGCGTGTAGAGCAGCAGCAGGCGCTTGCCGTAGACGTTGTAGAAGGCGCTGCCGGCGACGCCGCCCAGGACCAGCAGGTTGCCGAGCAGGAAGCGCCGGTCCGCGAGCTGGAGCGAACCCCAGTCGATGCCCGAGCACTGCACCGCGCCGGCGATCGCGAGGGCGAAGCCGGCCCAGCGCAGGCCGCTCATCCGCTCGCCGAGGAGCGCGAACGCCATCAGCGCCGTGACGGCCGGCAGCGCGAGCTGCAGCAGGGCCGCGTTGGCGGCGAGCGACAGGCCCGTGCCCCAGGTGACGCACAGCTGCGCCGCCACCTGCCCGAGCACGCCCAGCAGCACGAAGCGCCACACGTCCCTCCCGGGAACGGCGCGCGCCCCCCCGGCGAGCCTCTGCTCGCGGCGCACGAACGGCACGAGCAGCAGGGTGGCGATCGCCATCGGCACGAGGGTGGTGAAGGCGGGCCCCAGCCGCTCCTGCACCAGCTTGACCAGGGTGAACTGGCTGGCCCAGGTCAGGTTGCAGAAGAGCAGCAGGGTCCAGTCGCGCAGGCGCCCGGTCCGTCGCGGCACGGCACCTCCCCGGTGAATCGCCTTGATTATAACGTTCCAATCGAGAGCGTCCAGGGCTAGAATGCCGCCTCGCGAGGAGTCACGACCATGATCGCTCCTACGATTGCGCTGCTGGCCCTGCTGGCGCCGGCCCAGGCGGAGATCGGCCTCGTTCCCGTCGCGCGGGCGTCGGCCCCGCCGGTTCTCGACGCGGTGGCCGAGCCGGCCTGGGCGAAGGCCGTGTCGCGCCGGCTCGACCGCAGCCAGGGCGAGCCGCCGCGGTCCGCCGACATCCAGGGCTCGTTCCGGGCTCTCTGGGACGACCAGGCGCTCTACCTGTTCGTCGAGGTCCTGGACGACCGGAAGGTCCGGAACCAGGCGCTGCCGTGGCTCGACGACTCCGTCGAGGTCTACGTGGACGGCGACGGCAGCCGCAGCGAGACCTACGACGCCGACGACCACCAGTATCTCTTCGGCTGGAACGACCCCGAAGTGCACGAACCGCGCGGCATGGGCGGCGGCCGTGGCGTCCGCTTCGCGCAGGCCGCGTGGGAGCACGGCTACCGCGTCGAGATCGCGCTGCCCTGGGCCTCGATCGGCGCCTCACCCGTTGCCGGGCGGGCGATCGGCCTCGACGTACACGTCAACGACAACGACGGCACGGGGCGCGAGGCGAAGCTGATGTGGTCGGACGCGCGCGACCTCGCGAGCGCGGAGCCAAGGCGCTTCGGCCGGGCGAGCCTGCTCGCGACTGCCGAGGCGACCGCCGAGGCAGCCGCGGCGCGGACGCTGAGCGTCGCCGACGTCGCCGGGCCCGTCGCCGAGCAGGGCCCCGCGCGTCGCCTCCAGTACCACGACATCCGTGTCGGCCCCGACGGACTCATCCTGCCGTGGTCGGACGACGATCCCGCGCGCGCCTTCGACCGCGTGGTGCGGCTCGTCTGGGACTTCTGGCGCAAGCTCGGCGACTGCCCGAACGGCGTGCCCTACGTGCTGCAACACCAGGTCTGGAAGCCGGAGCACGACCCGCGGGGACTGGGCGGCGACCAGATCTCGATGGCGCTGTCGTCGTGGAACCTGCTGCACGCCTACCTCGGCGACCCGGCGCTCGTCGCCGACATGCGGCGGCAGGCCGACTTCTGGATCGCCCACGGCTTCAGCGGCCCCGAGGGGCCCTGGCCGAACCTGCCGTTCCCCTACAACACCGAGGTCCACTCGGGCCGCTACGACGGCGACATGGTCGCCGGCAAGGGCTACCTGCAGCCGGACAAGGCCGGCGCCTTCGGGGCGGAGCTGGTCACTCTGTACCAGATCACCGGCGAGCGGCGCTATCTCGAGGTCGCGGAGGGCATCGCCGACACGCTCGCGCGCAAGGTTCGTCCGGGCGACGCCGACCACTCGCCGTGGCCCTTCCGGGTGCACGCCGTTAGCGGAGAGGTCTTCACCTCGAAGAACGGCCGCTTCGACTACACGTCCAACTGGACCGGCGCGCTGCGCCTGTTCGACGCGCTCACCCGCCTCGGCGAGGGGAGGACGGCCGAGTACGCGCGGGCGGCGAAGCTCACGGGCGACTGGCTGCGCGCCTACCCGGCGCGCTCGCAGCGCTGGGGGCCGTTCTTCGAGGACATCAACGTCTACTCCGACACGCAGATCAACGCCGGCACCTTCGCGCTCTACGCGCTCGAGCACCCGGGCTGGCTGCCCGACGCCGGCCCCGCGGTGCGGGGGATCCTCGACTGGTGCGACCGCACGTTCGGCAACCCGCTGTGGCAGCAGTACGGCGTCCGCCCTACGAACGAGCAGACGGCCTACGAGGTGCCGGGCAACAGCCACACCGCGCGCGAGGCGTCGCTGGAGCTGCTGTGGGCCGAGGCGTCGGGCGACCGCTCGCGCGTGGAGCAGGCCGTGCGCAACCTGAGCTGGGCGACCTACATGGTCGACGTGGACGGCAAGAACCGCTACTACCGCGACGACGTCTGGCTGACGGACGGCTACGGCGACTACGTGCGCCACTACCTGCGGGCGATGGCCGCCGCCCCGGAGCTCGCGCCGCCCGACCAGAACCACCTGCTGCGCACGAGCTCCGTCGTGCGCTCGATCGTCTACGGCGACGACGCTCTGCGCTACGAGAAGTGGGACGCCGGCTCGCGCGAGCGGCTCAAGCTCGGGGCGTGGGAGCCGGGGGACGTCGAGGGCGGCGCGGGCCGCTGGGACGCGACGACGCGCGTGCTCGAGGTCGAGGCGACGGCCAAGCGGGTGGTCGTGCACCGCAAGGCGGCGGCGCCGGGCCGGCCGCGGGTCTCCTTCACGGTCGACGCGGCGAAGCCCCGCCAGCGCATCGACGGCTTCGGCGTCAACGTGACGCCGGCGCAGTGGCGCGGCGGCGCGCTGCGCCCGGTGCTCGAGCGGCTGACCGACGAGCTCGGCGCGTCCCTGGTCCGGCTCGACTGCTACGGCACGGCCGACTGGCTCGACCCGGCGCAGGCCGGTCCCGACGGCCGCTGGCCCGAGGCCTACCTCGCCTCGGTCTACCGCAGCCCGGTGTTCGCCGCCTGCTGGGATTCCTTCCGCGCGCTGACGGCCCGGGGCGCGGACGTCCACCTCAACGTGAGCGGCCGCGTGCCGGCGGCCTGGACGCGCCCGGACGGTCGCACGCTCGCGAACCTCGAGGCCTACGCCGAGATGGTCGTCTCGCTCGCGCGCTGGGCACTCGAGAAGGAGGGCCTGCGCTTCGGGACCTTCGGCCCGTGGAACGAGACCGACCTCGGCCCGCCCGAGGGCCCGAGGATCGACAAGGCGGACGTCGCGCCCGCGGTCGCCGCGGTCGTGCGGCGGATGAACGCGGCCGGCCTGGGCGACGTGAAGCTGGTGCTCATCTGCGACTCCGGCCCGAACCCGGTCGCGCGCTACGAGGCGCTGCTCTCCGACGCGGCGCTCGTCGGGCGCGTGGCCGCCTTCTCCGGCCACACGTACGGGGACGGCGGCGAGCAGGACGCCACGGGGACGTGGTACGACGCCGAGCGGCCGACGGCGCTGCTGCCCAGGGCCGTGGCCGCGAGCCCGCATCGGGGCGTCTCCACCTGGATGACCGAGTACGGGGACCTCGACCAGACGGGGGCGATCGAGTGGGACTTCGCCTGGCGCTCGACGCGGCGGCTGCTCAAGCTGCTCGAGGACGGCTGGAACGGCGCGTTCGCCTGGGACGCCTTCGACAACCTCCACGAGCACGACGGGGTCTGGGCCACGTACGGGCTGCTGCGGACGGACCGCGCGAGCTGGACGTACACGCCGCGCAAGCGCTACTTCGCCGCGCAGCAGGTCTACCGCTTCGTGCGGCCCGGCTTCCGTCGCGTCGACGTCGCGCCCCCGGCCCGGGACGCGAAGGACGTCTACGCGGGCTGGCACGACCTCTCGCGGCACGTCCGGCTGCTGGCCTTCGCGTCGGCCGACGGCGGCGATCTCACGCTCGTCGGCACGAGCCGGGTGGAAGGCGAGCTGGAGCTCGAGGTCTCGCTCGCCGGGCTCGCGCCGGGTGCCCTGGCGAAACCCGTGCGCTGCTACCGCACGACGCGCGGCGAGGACGCGCGGCTCGTCGGCGCGCTGGACGCGAGCAGCGGGACGCTGCGCGTCGTCGTGCCGGAGGGCTCGATCTTCACGCTGACGACGCTGCCCTGAGCCCCGGACGGGCCTCCGCGGCGAGCGGGCGGAGCACCGCCTGAGTCATCGGGTTCCCTCCGCCCCCCGGCGGAGCGGCTATCATGCCGCGAGCGGCCGGGGCGAAAGGGGTGAAGCGCGATGGGCGAGGTCCGTGAGGGCGAGCGGCTGAGCGACCGGTGGGACGACGCGAAGGCGGCGGCCATGAGCGAGCCGGAGCTGCTGCTCTATCGCTCGAACCTCCTCGGCTCCGATCTGCGCATCACCAACTTCGGCGGCGGCAACACGTCCGCGAAGGTGAAGCAGCGCGACCCGCTGACGGGCCAGGAGGTGAGCGTCCTCTGGGTCAAGGGGTCCGGCGGCGACCTGGGCTCCCTGCGGCTGGACGGCTTCGCGACGCTCTACCTCGACAAGCTCGAGTCGCTGAAGGCGCTGTACCGGGGGCTCGAGCACGAGGACGAGATGGTCGGCTACCTGCCGCACTGCACGTTCGGCCTCAACCCGCGCGCCGCCTCGATCGACACCCCGCTGCACGCCTTCATCCCGAGGGCGCACGTCGACCACATGCACCCGGACGCGCTGATCGCGATCGCGGCCTCGCGCGACGGCGAGCGCCTGACGCAGGAGCTGTTCGGCGGGAAGCTGGGCTGGCTGCCCTGGCAGCGCCCGGGCTTCGACCTGGGCCTCAGGCTGGAGGCCCTGGCCAGGAGCCGCCCCGACCTCGACGGGATAGTGCTCGGCGGCCACGGCCTGTTCACCTGGGGCGACACGGCACGGGAGTGCTACCAGACGACGCTGCGGGTGATCCAGCAGGCGGCAGACTACCTGGCGGCCCGCGGCCGGCAGGAGCCGTTCGGCCCGCCGGTGGTGCGGTCGCTCGAGGCCGCGGAGAAGCAGGCCTTTCTCGGCGAGGTCGTCCCGGCGCTGCGCGGCAAGCTCTCGGCCGGTGCGCGCAAGGTCCTGCACTTCACCGACGCGCCCGAGGTGCTGGAACTGGTGAACTCCCGGCGGGCGCAGGAACTCGCGGCGCTCGGCACCTCATGCCCCGACCACTTCCTGCGCACCAAGATCTGGCCGCTGTTCGTGCCGTTCGACCCGGCGCGCGAGCGGGCGGGAGACGTGGCGGGCCGCCTCGACGCGCTGCTCGAGGGCTACCGCGCGCGCTACGAGGCGTACTACGCGAGCTGCCGGCGCCCCGACTCGCCGCCGATGCGCGACCCGTACCCGGTGATCGTGCTGGTGCCGGGCGTGGGCCTTCTCTCCTTCGCGAAGGACAAGGCCACCGCCCGGATCGCCAGCGAGTTCTACGTCAACGCCATCAACGTCCTGCGCGGCGCCGAGGGCGTCTCGTCCTACGTCTCGCTCCCGGAGCAGGAGGCGTTCGAGATCGAGTACTGGCTGCTCGAGGAGGCGAAGCTCCAGCGCCTGCCCAGGCCGAAGGGGCTCGAGGGCCGGATCGCGGTGGTGACGGGCGGGGCCGGCGGGATAGGCGGCGCCACGGCCCGGCGCCTGCTGGGCGAGGGCGCCTGCGTCGTGATCCTCGACGTCGACGAGGCGGCGCTCGCGGAGGCCGACGCGGCCCTCGTACGCGAGCACGGCCGGGACCGCGTGCGCGCACTGCGCTGCGACGTCACCGACGAGGCGTCGGTGCGGGCCTCGTACGACTTCACGCTGCGGGAGTTCGGCGGGCTCGACATCCTGGTCTCGAACGCCGGCATCGCCTCGGCGGCGCCCGTCGAGGAGACGAGCCTCGAGGCCTGGAACCGCAGCCTGGGCATCCTCGCCACCGGCTACTTCCTCGTCTCGCGCGACGCCTTCGCTCTGCTGAAGAAGCAGGGGATCGGCGGCTCGCTCGTGTTCATCGGCAGCAAGAACGCGCTCGTCGCCTCGGGCGGGGCCTCGGCCTACTGCTCGGCGAAGGCCGCGGCCATCCACCTCGCGCGTTGCCTGGCGCTCGAGGGCGCGGAGCTCGGCATCCGCGCGAACGTGGTCAACCCGGATGCGGTGATCCGCGGCTCGCGCATCTGGGGCGGGTCCTGGAAGCAGGAGCGCGCGGCGGCGAACCGCATCAGCGAGGCCGAGATCGAGGACTTCTACCGCGAGCGCAGCCTGATGAAGCGCAGCGTGCTGCCCGAGGACATCGCCGAGGCGGTGTACTTCTTCGCGTCGGAGCTCTCGGCCAAGTCCACGGGGAACATCCTCAACGTCGACGCGGGCAACGTGGCGTCCTTCACGCGCTGAGGCGAGCCTGCGCCTCGCGGAAACGGGAGAGAACATGGGCAGAAGGCTCGACGACGCATACATCGCCGCCCACAACGAGCGGCTGGCCGGCTGGCTCGAGGACGACTACGCCCATCTCGGGCGGCAGCTCGCCCGCCGGGGCGTCGACATCGAGCGGCTCACCGAGCGCGCCCAGGCCTTCCGCGTGGCCGTGCCCTCGTGGGGCCTCGGCACCGGCGGCACCCGCTTTGCGCGCTTCGCCGGGGCGGGGGAGCCGCGCGACGTGCTCGAGAAGCTCGAGGACTGCGAGGCGATTCTCAAGCTCGTGCGCGTGACGCCCGCCATCTCCCTGCACATCCCCTGGGACGAGCCCGACGACCCGGCGGAGCTGCTGGCCTTCGCGCGGGCGCGCGGGCTGTTCTTCGACTCGATGAACTCCAACACCTTCCAGGACCAGCCCGGCCAGGAGCGGTCGTACAAGTTCGGCAGCCTCACGCACGTCGACGCGGCGGTGAGGGCGCAGGCGGTCGAGCACAACGTGCACTGCATCGAGCTCGGCGCGACGCTCGGCGCGCGCTCGCACACGGTCTGGATCGGCGACGGCGGCAACTTCCCCGGCCAGGTCCACTTCCGCGCCGCGCTCGCGCGCTACCTGGACTCGCTGCGCGCGATCTACGCCGCGCTGCCGGACGGCTTCCGCATGTTCATCGAGCACAAGCTGTACGAGCCGGCCTTCTACTCGACCGTGCTCAACGACTGGGGCACGAGCTACTACTGCACGCGCGAGCTCGGGGAGAAGGCCTTCTCGCTGGTCGACCTGGGGCACCACGCGCCGAACGTCAACATCGAGATGATCGTGGCGCGGCTCATCCAGCTCGGGAAGCTGGCGGGCTTCCACTTCAACGACAGCAAGTACGGCGACGACGACCTCGACGCCGGCTCGATCAAGCCGTTCCAGCTGTTCCTGGTGTTCAACGAGCTGGTCGACGCGGAGCTCGAGGGCGTCGCCGGCTTCGACCCCGCCTACATGCTCGACCAGTCGCACAACGTGACCGACCCGATCGAGTCGCTGACGACGAGCGCGGTCGAGCTGGTGCGGGCGTACGTGCAGGCACACCTGGTCGACCGGGTCGCCCTGCGCGAGGCCCAGGAGCGCTGCGACGCGATCGCGGCCCTGCAGTTGCTGAAGCAGGCGTTCACCGCGGACGTCGCGCCGGTCCTGGCGATGGCGCGGCGGCGGGCGGGCGGCGCGATCGACCCGCTCGCGGCCTACCGGGCGAGCGGCTACCGGCAGGCGAAGGCGCAGGAGCGGCCGGCGGTCGGGCGCGGCGGGGCCGGGATCGTGTAGGGACTGCGGCGCCGCCCCGCTCGGGGCGGACGGAGGGGCAGCGATGGGCAGCAGCGCGACGGCGTCCGGTGCGCCGTTCCACGTGGCGATCGACCTCGGCGCGGGCAGCGGCCGGGCGATGCTCGGCCGGCTCTGCGCGGACGGCCTGAGCCTCGAGGAGGTGCACCGCTTCCACTACGCTGCGGTCCCCGCGGGCGGCCGCCTGCGCTGGCGCTTCGCGGCCGTCCTCGACGGCATCAAGCAGGGCCTCGTCGAGGCGCAGGGCGCCGCGGCGGCGCGCCGGGGCCGGATCGGCTCGTGCGGGGTCGACTCCTGGGGCGTCGACTACGGGCTGCTCGACGCCGGTGGCCAGCTGCTCGAGGACCCGGTCTCGTACCGCGACCACCGCACGGACGGGGCGATCGAGCGCGTGCTGCGCGAGGTGCCGCGCGAGGAGATCTTCCACCGCACCGGCATCCAGTTCCTGCAGTTCAACACGATCTTCCAGCTGCACGAGCACGTGCGCGAGGGCCTGCCCGCCGGCGCGCGCCGCCTGCTGATGATCCCCGACCTGTGCCACCACGCCCTGTGCGGCTCGACGAGCGGCGAGTACACCAACGCGTCGACCACGCAGCTGCTCGACGTGCGCACCCGCCGCTGGGCCGACGACCTGTTCTCGCGGCTCGGCCTGCCGCGCGAGCTGATGCCCGAGATCGTGGCCCCGGGCACGCCGCTCGGCGAGCTGCGGCCCGCGCTGCAGAAGGAGCTGGGGCTGCCGGCGCTGGGCGTCGTGGCGCCGGCGACCCACGACACGGGCAGCGCCGTGGTGGGCGCTCCGCTGGAGCCGGGCTGGGCCTACGTCTCGTCGGGCACCTGGTCGCTGGTGGGCGTCGAGCGCTCGGCGCCGCTGGTGGGCGACGCGGTGGCGCGCGCGAACTTCACGAACGAGGGCGGCGCCTTCGGTTCCATCCGCTTCCTGAAGAACGTGATGGGCCTGTGGATCCTCGACTCCTGCCGGCAGGCGTGGGCGGAGCGAGGCCAGTCGAGCGACCTCGACCTGCTCTTGCCGGCCGCGGCCGCGATCGAGCGCCCGCCCGGCTTCGTGTTCCCCGATCATCCCCGCTTCTTCAACCCGGAGAGCATGACGGCGGAGATCCAGGGGGCCC
>JBGASI010000653.1:0-2471 GCA_044229815.1 Vicinamibacteria bacterium
GAGGCGCGCCGACGGCAGCAGTCCCAGCAGGCGGCGCAGGGCCGGGTTGCCGAGCACGAGGCGCCCGCCGGACTCGACCAGGATGGCGTCGGCCGCGCCCGCCGTGAGTCGCTCGTAGCGCTCCTCGCTCTCGCGCAGCGCCTGCGCGGCGCGCCGGCGCTCGGCCAGGTCGCGCAGCGCGAGCTGCAGGCGCCCGTCGCCGAGGCGCCGCGCGTTGATCTCGACCTCCAGCGGGCCCGCCGCGCCGCGCCGCAGGCGGAAGGCCCGGCTCAGCCGCTGGCCGGCCGGTAGCTCGAGCAGCGTGGCGGCGTGGTCGACGGCCTTGTCACGCTCGACCAGCTGGGCCAACGGCAGGCCGATCAGCTCGGCGCGGGGCCGGCCGAGCAGCACCGCCGCCCCGGGGCTCGCATCGCAGACCCGGCCGTCGGGCGCGACGAGCAGCACGCCGTCGGCGGCCTGCTCGGCGAGCAGCCGGTACTGCTGGTCGCGGCGGCGCAGCGTCTCGAGGATGCCGCGCAGCTCGGAGGCGAGGGGGGCGTCGCCGCTCATGGCCTTACACCGCCCCGGTCGGTGCGCCGCCAGGCGGCTGCGGCGCGGCGCGCAGCAGCAGGCGCAGCAGCAGGCTCTGGAAGGCCGGATCCGCGTAGATCCCGTGGTGGTCGGCGCTGCCGAAGAAGACGCGCGCGGTTTCGTCGTAGCCGCTCTCTCGCTCGGGGCCGGCCCCGGGCAGGTGCGCCCCGAGGACGCTCGCGCGCGTGACCCGGCCGTCGCCCGCCTCGAACAGGAAGTCCTGCTCGCGGCGCGTGCGTGCCTCGAGCCGGGGCGGGGTGCCGCGCGGCCCCTCGCCGACGACGGCCCGGGCGGCCGTCAGCAGGCAGTCCCCGCCGAGGGCGTAGACGGGAACCGGGCAGCGCGCGGTGGCGGGCCGCGCCAGCGCCTCGTGAAACGCGCGGGCGCGCTCGATCGCGGCGCGCACGAAGGCCCGCTCCTCCTCGGCGCCCTTCTCGTTCTCGCCCGCGGGCCCGAACGGGCCCCAGCCGTGCTTCTCCCAGGTCGCGGGATCGTGCAGGTCGTCGTCGAGCGGTCGCCCGCCCGTGTCGACGAGGGGTCGCGTCCCGGGGGCGGGGAGCAGCTGGTACACCGATGGCATGCGGCGGATCACGTCGGCGGCCAGCGTCGTGTACGACAGGCCGACGCGCTCGCCCTGCAGGATCGCGCCGAGAGAGGGGATCGCGCCCGCGTTGGGCGTCGCGACCTGCACGACGCTCGCGACGCGGCGAGCCCCGGCCCAGGTCGGCGCGGCGCCGGGGCGCGGCTCGGCCCCGCCGAAGCGCAGGTAGTAGCGGATCACGAGCCCGCCCATGCTGTGGCCCACCAGGTGGAAGCGTGCGTCGGGGTCGCCCGCCTCCGCGGCGAGGCCCTCGAGCCGTAGCGCCAGCAGGCGGGCCGTCTCCACCAGATCGCGTCGCCAGTCGTAGCTGAACACCGCGTAGCGCGCGCCAGGTCCGGTGCCGGGCTCGAGGCCCGCGGAGTCGAGCAGGTCGAGCAGGTCCGCGTACTCGGTGAAGCCGAAGGCGCGCGGCAGCAGCGCGTCGGTACCGACGAGCAGGCCCGGGTGGAGCTGGTCGCGGCCCTGGGGGAAGGGCAGCTGCAGGGGCAGCCGCAGGTCGTGATGGCCCATCGTGTTGCCGAGGTTCAGCCACGCCTCGCCGCCGTCCTTGCGCAGCAACTGGCTACCCATGAGGCCGGGCACGAAGACGACCGTGGCGGGCGCGCTTTCCTTCGCCAGCGCCCGGATCAGGCGCCGGTCGAGGGCTCGCCGCCGCGAGCGCGGCGCGAAGACCGCGGCGGCGGCGGCGCCCGCGGCGAGGCCGGCCAGGAACGTCCACGGCCCTCCCCCCGCGCGGTTCATCCGATGCGGCCTCCTGCTGCCCGTGGATTGTAGCGTGACGGTTTGCCTCGCCGCGCGCGGGCGGATAGCATTCGTCGTTTGGATACGGCCCCAGCGCGCGCCACGGGCGCCCGGCAGGGCGGAAAGGCAAGAGCACAATGCACCGCAAGATCGTGAGCGCCCTGCTGCTCGGGGCAGCCTTGGTGGCGTACGGCTGCCAGAAGAAGGATGCCGCAGCTCCCGCGGCCTCGGCGTCCCCGACGGCCGCCGCCGTCAGCGAGGACGAGAAGGCCATCGGCGCCCTCGGTTCCGCGATGGGCGAGCAGGCGGCCCAGCAGCTCAAGGCCCTCAACCTGACGCCGGCCGAGATGGAAGTCTTCAAGAAGGCCCTCGGCGCGGCGCTCGCGGGCGAGAAGGCGCAGTACGACATCCAGCAGTACGCGCCGGCGCTGCAGGCGCGCGCGCAGAAGCAGATGGCGGCGCTGGCCGCCGGCGAGCGGGAGAAGTCGGCCGCCTTCCTGGCCGGCGCGGCGAAGGAGCCTGGCGCGGTGCAGCTGCCGTCGGGGCTCGTCTACAAGAC
>JBGASI010000654.1:0-2468 GCA_044229815.1 Vicinamibacteria bacterium
GTTGTCGAACGCGAAGGGGCCCTCGACGCTCAGCCAGCCGATGCTGCGCGGCGGGTGCCGCTCCAGCAGCTCGCGCCGCACGTAGCAGAAGCCGGCCCCGTAGCCGGCGCACAGCCACTTGTGGCCGGCGCAGGCCAGCGCGTCGATCCGGCTCTGGCGGACGTCGACCGGGAACGCGCCCACCGACTGGCTGCCGCAGACCACCAGGTTCCGCTCGCCCTTGAGGGCGCCGAAGGCGTCCAGGTCCTGGCGGCAGCCGTTCGAGAACTGCACGTGGCTGATCGCGATCGTGGCGCTGCGCGGGGCCTCGCCGTGGAGGAAGGACTCGAGACGCAGCACGCCCTCGACGGCGGGCACGAAGCGCACGCGCACGCCGCGGTGGATCCAGGGCAACGTGACGGCCGGGAACTCGAGCTCGTCCGAGAGCACGTCGCCGTCCTTCTCGAGCAGGTCGGCGATCAGGTTCATGCCCGTGGAGGTGTTGGGCACGAACGCGATCTCGGAGGGCTCGGCGCCGATGAAACGGGCGACCCGGCGCCGCGTCGCCTCGCGCCGCTCGACCCACGACGCCCAGTGCGCGTCACCGTCCTCCTCGAGCTGGCGGTAGAACGTCGTCACCGCCTCGCGGACCGGCCGCGGCGTGAGCGACGTCGCGGCGGCGTCGAGGTAGGTCTTGCCCTTCAGCCCGGGAAAGTCCTCCCTCACCTCGTCCCACAGAGTCGTCATGAGCCCGCAAAGGATAGCCCAGCCCGTGCGCCGAGCGCTCACCCTTCGTTCGACGCGTCCGGAAGGCCGCGTCCGGAATCGCGCCACCGCGGGCCTGCCGCCCGGCGCCGACGGATGGACACGCCTTGTTTTCAGCGACTTGGGCTCAGGCACGTCCATTGCTTCGAATACGCCCGGTCATGGCTCTCGGGATCTTCCTCGTCGCGCTCGCCGCCGCCGCGATCGGCCTGACGATCGAGCTGCAGCGCCGCTGGTCGGCGCTGCAGCAGCGGGTGCGGGCGGCCGAGGCACGCGACGCGAGCGCGCAGCAGGAAATGGCGGCGCTGCGGCGGGCCACCGCGCAGGCGGAGGCCGACCAGCAGTTCCTCGCGCGCTTCGTGCGCGAGTTGCCCCACGTGGCCCAGGAGCTCGCCGCCGGCGACGCCGGCCGACAGATCCCCCGCCTGCTGCTCGGCGCCGTCCAGCGCATGCTCGAGCCGCGCAAGGCGCTCGTGGCGGTGCGCCGCAGGCCCGTCGAGGGCGACCCCGAGCGCAGCCGGCGGCTGGTGGTCGCCGCGGCCTGGCCCGAGGGCTCGGCGGTGATCGGCTCCGAGATCGCGCTCGGCCAGGGCGAGATCGGCTACGCCGCCGACGTCCAGCGGGTGATGGACCGGCGGGACTTCGACAGCGAGCCCGCCGCGGCGCGCCGGCAGATCCGCGAGCACGGGCTCGCCGGCTGGCAGCCCGACATGGTCGCACCGATGAGCGCGAGCGGCGAGCTGGTCGGCGTGATCGCGGTCGAGGGCCTCAAGCGCGCCACGACCGAGGTCAAGGACGTGCTGCGGCTCGTGGCGCAGGTGGGCGCCGTGTCCGTGCACTCGCAGGCCAAGTACACGCAGATGAAGGCGACCGCCAGCGTCGACGGGCTGACCCAGGTCTTCAACAAGCGCTACCTCGGCACGCGGCTCGCGGAGGAGATCCAGCGGGCGATGGCGACCGCCAGCACGGTCTCCGTCTTCATCTTCGACGTGGACCACTTCAAGCACTACAACGACCGCAACGGCCACGTCGCGGGCGACCGCCTGCTGCAGGCGCTCGCGCAGCTCGTGCAGCAGAACACGCGCCGGGACACCGTCTTCGGCCGCTTCGGCGGCGAAGAGTTCCTGATGATGTTCCCCGGCGCCACCAAGGCGCAGGCCCTGGCCGCGGCGGAGAACGTGCGCCAGGCGATCGCCGCTCACGACTTCGCCTTCGGCTTCGACCAGCCGCTCGGCTGCCTCAGCGTCAGCGGCGGCGTCGCCGAGTGCCCGACCGACGCGCGCGACAGCGCGGGGCTGCTGCACGCGGCCGACGAGGGGCTCTACGCGGCCAAGCGCGGCGGCCGCAACCGGGTCGTGGCGTTCGAGCCCCGCTACCTCGGCGGCGAGGAGGCCCAGGAGCCGGCGCGCCCCGAGGAGTCGAACGAGCTGGCGCAGCGCTTCGCCCTCTCCTCTCCGGTGCTGTCGCAGGCGTCGGTCGCGATGCTCGCCTCGGGCGAGGAGCCGGCGGGCGGCCCGGCCGCGCCTGCGCGCGAGGACGTGGTCGTGGTCGAGGCCGACGAGTTCTCCTCCGACCCCGACGTGATCCCGGAGTCGGAGGACTTCGACGAGCCGCCGGGCCCGGCGCCGGGCCTTCCGTCGTAAACTCAGGGCGCCCCTCGCCGGAGTGGCGAAATTGGCAGACGCGCGGGACTCAAAATCCCGAGAGGGTCACCCCTCGTGTGG
>JBGASI010000088.1:0-18873 GCA_044229815.1 Vicinamibacteria bacterium
CCCGAGTGGCCCCGCAGCTCGCGGTCGATCTGCGGGTCGAAGCCCCGCGTCTGGGCGCCGACGAGGCCGAAGAACCGCGTGCCCGCTGGGAAGAAGGGCAGCGTGTAGGAGAGCAGGCCTCCGCCGACGAGCACGATCGAGTTCGGAGGCACGAAGCCCTGCGGGCCCTGTACGCGATACCAGTCGCGGGCCCAGGGGACACGCCCCCAGTCGCCGGTCGAGGACGTCATCGTGATCGTGAGCACGAGGGCGACCCAGGCGGCGGGAAGCCAGCGCGGCAGGGCCATGGCCAGCAGTGCGACGGTCACGGCCGGCACCAGGCACTCGCCGGCCACGAAGTAGCGGTAGTAATGGATGCCCACGAGCCACAGCGCGAACGCCGCGCCGAAGTACACCGTCAGGGACGTCGCCGCCGGAGACCACGGCCCTCTCTGCGCCGTCGGCCCCAGCCGGCGCAGGGCGGCGGCAGCCGCGACCACGGCCAGGACCAGGTAGCGACCGTCCCGGAACGACACCTCCTGGAAGCTGCCGGTGTGGCCGGCCGCGATGTCGAGCGGCGTCGCCAGCAGCTCGGACAATCCGTGCGCCCTCCAACGCACGTCGCGAAACGCGGACGGATCGAAGTAGGGAGAGTGGAACAGGTTGTTCGCGAGCGGGAAGACAGGATTGCCGAGCCGGGTCCACAGCTGGAAACCCCAGTAGCCTCCCGTCAGGAGAACGCCGACGAACGCCGCGCCGGCAAAGGCGAGCGGCGGACGCCAGCCTCCACGCCGCAGCGACATCAAGAGAACCACCAATCCGAGCGGCGCCAGGAACAGCCCGTACGTGAGCTTGAGCCCGGCGGCTCCACCGGCCAGCAGACCGGCGGCCACGACGCGCCGACGTGACGGGAGTCCGGTGACGCCGAGCAGCAGTTGCAGCGCCAGGAGCGCTGGAATCGAAACCAGGTTGTCGCCGAACGTGGTGCCCAGCAGGCTGACTGCGCCTGGCCCCCGAAACGCCGCAGCGGCGCTCAACGCAGCCAGGGGCCGCTGCCAACGGACGCCCTCCAGGACGCGGCTCGCGATACGGTAGACGAGGAAGACGTTCAAGCCGTGGACCGCGCCGAGCAGGAAGCCGAACAACCGAGGCGGGAGGTGGGTGATCCCCAGGTAGGTGAGCGCGTGGATCAACGGGTTGAGGAAGGTACCGATGCCGGCCGCGGCGATGTCCTGGTCGAGGCGGCCGGCGAGCAAAGACCAGCCCAGATAGTAGTGGTAGTGCAGCTGGTCGAAGCTGACGTCCTGCCCCGCGAGGACGGAACTCGTTCCGCCCGCCAGCAGGGCGAGCGCGAGGAGCGCGTGGTCGGCGCTACGCGGGCGCTGGCGGGCCGGTGGACTCAATCGGGCGTCCGCACGGCGCATGCTAGCACGCCGTGCCCGCTGCCCTGCCGACCCCGCGGTCGGTGGTATCGTCGCCCGGATGGACGAGATCGTTACGCCCGCGGCGCCACGCCAGGTGGACCGCATCGACGTGACCGCAACCGCAGCCGAGCACTGTCCCGCCTGCGGTCTCGCCCCGCGGCCGCGGCTGCGGCCCTGGATCCGTCGCTGCACGGGCTGCGGCCTGTGGTCCTCGGATCTGCGACCCGACCGTGGCGAGCGGTCCGGTCACGTCAGCGAGGGGCAGCGCGAGGCGGCGCTCGAGCCCCTGCGCAGGGCCAACTTCGAGACGATCCTGGACCTGCTGGCCCGCGGGCGCTCGCTGCGGGGAGCGCGCCTGCTCGAGGTCGGCTCGGCTCACGGGTGGTTCCTCGCCGGAGCGGCCGCGCGCGGGATGGACGTGCTCGGCATCGAACCGGACGCGGAGGTCGCGGCCCGCGCCCAGGCCGGCCTCCCGGTGCGGATCGGCTACTTCCCCGACGCCGTCCGCGCGGGCGAGGCCTTCGACCTGATCGCGTTCAACGACGTCTTCGAGCACCTGCCCGAGCCGTCGCGCATCGCGGACGCCTGCGTCCGCCTCCTGCGGCCCGGTGGCCGCCTGGTCCTGAACCTGCCGGACGCCGACGGCGCGCTGTTCCGGGCCGCTTGCGTGCTGGCACGGGCCGGGATCTCGGCGCCCCTGGAGCGGCTGTGGCAGGCCCGCTTCCGCTTCCCCCACCTCTGGTACTTCGACGCTCGATCCCTCCAGCGCCTGCTGGCGCCGCACCCGCTCCGCCTGGTCGCCAGCAGCGGCCTGCCCATCCTGCGGCGCAGCGGACTGTGGTCGCGCCTGCGGATGGACCGGACCACCGGCCCGCTGACGAGCGCCGTCGTCTACGCCGCCCTGTGGACTCTCGAGCCGCTGCTCCGGCGGGCTCCCGACATCCTGCTGCAGGTCTACGAGCGCGGCGCCGCGGACTGAGCCCCGGCTTTCCGCTTCGGCACGCCCTGCGGGTGGCAGTCGACGCAGCCCACCTTGTGGATGTCGTGCAGGCTCTCCGGCGACTTGAAGGTCGTGTCCATCTTCGCCACGTCGATCCCGCAGTTCGACAGCCGCGGGTGGCAGCCGTCGCAGGAGGCGCGCGTCGTCTGGCCGTGCTTCGCGTGGCAGGCGAGGCAGCTGAGCCCCTCGTGGACGCCGACCGGCGTGCGGTCGTCGCCCGAGTAGACCTGGTTGCCCGCGCGCGGCGCGTGGCACTGGTAGCACAGGGCCTGGCGGCGGTCCGGGCTAGCCGCCACCCTGCGCTCGCCCTCCTGCATGGCCGGCAGCGGCAGCAGATCGAGCGAGACGTGCTCGAGCGAGCGGCGGTCGTAGAGGGCGAGCGAGGGCCGGGCCAGCTCCTGGGCCCCGCCGGCGAGCTGTCCGCGCTCCGAGCGGGGCGCCAGCGGCTCGCCCGGGCGGTGGACCGAGTGGCAGGCGAGGCAGGGCACGGCCGGGAGGCCGGCGTCATCCTCGTGGACGAACGTCCAGGGACCCCGGCGGTCGAGCGGCGTGACGAGGTCGCGGATCCCGCCCTCGAAGTGCTGGGCGTGGCAGCGCAGGCAGTCGTCCATCAGCTGCTGGCTGGCGTTGTGCTCGGGGTTGATGAAGATCGCCGCGTAGGGGGCGCCGTGGGGGCCGCTCTGCCAGTCCGCGAGCTCCTGGCGGTGGCAGGAGCCGCAGCGCTCCACGAGCGGCGTCACGTCCTGGTGCCGGATGTGGATCTGCTCGGGCACCTCGCCCCGCGCGTGCAGCCACACCCGCTGCAGGTTCTTGGCGTGCATCCGCAGCTCCGCCGAGAAGCTGCTGCCGTGACAGTCCTTGCACTTCACGCCGCGGTGGCTGGAGTGCGACCAGGCCTCGACCATCGGTCGGATCTCGTGGCAGCGCGCGCAGCCCATGCCGTCGTCGCCGCCGTAGTACCAGCTGCTGCCGGCGAGCGCCGCCACGGCCACGATGCCGATGACCGCGAGGGAGACGAGCAGGCGCCTGAGCGTCTTCATGATCACCTCCCTAGCCCCGCAGGCCCCCGCCCTTCCAGGCCTTGACCATCAGCTCGGAGGCGCGGAAGGCGTTCGCGTAGATCGTCAGTACGGGGTTGAAGCCCCCGTTCGTCACGTGCACGGAGGCGTCGACCACGAACACGTTCGGCACGTCGTGGATCCGGCAGCTGGCGTCGACCACCGAGGTCTTCGGGTCGTGGCCCATCCGGCAGGTGCCCGACTGGTGCTGGTGGCCGGTGACGCCGCGGCCGGCCTTGCGCTGGTAGCTGACGACGGCGCCGGCCTCCTTCAGCCAGGCCTCGGCACGCTCGGCCTGCCTGTTCGCGATCTCGACGGTGCGCAGGTGGTTGTTGCCCGAGATGCGCAGCACCGGCACGCCCCAGTGGTCCTTCAGCTTCGGGTCGAGCTGCACGCGGCCGTCCCAGGTCGGCAGGTCCTGCGTCGGCCCGAAGACCAGGATGCTGCGGGTGTAGTTTCTCCGCATGAAGTCCTTGTGGGCCTTGCCCCAGGACGGCGTGCCGGGCGGCTGCTGGTTCACGAACTGGATCGGCAGCCGGATGAAGTCGTTGGCGAGCATCCCGCCCCCGATCATGCCGGGCGTGCCGTGGTTGTAGTCGCAGATCGAGACGCAGACCCCGGGCCCGATGTCGTCGTAGATCTGCTGCTCGAAGAAGCCGACCGAGCCCGTGTAGGTGTGGCCGGTCATGTTGCGGCCGACCCAGTCGTGGCGGTTGCCGAGGCCCGCCGGGTGGAGCCTGCTCTTCGAAAGCAGCAGCAGCCGGGCCGACTCCGTGGCGCCGCCGGAGACGACGACGAGGTCGGCCGGCTGCTCGACGAGGCGGTCGTTCTCGTCGAAGTAGGCGACACCGGTGGCGCGGCCGCGGTCGTCGAGCAGCACCTCCTTGACCTTGCACTCGGTGCGCAGCCAGGCGTTGCCGGTGGCGAGGGCGCGCGGGATCACCGTGTTCTGCGTGCCGTTCTTGGCGTTGGTCTCGCAGCCGAAGCCCACGCACCAGCGGATGCGCATGCAGGCGGAGCGGCCGTTGTAGGGCACGCTGTTGATCAGCAGCGGCGTGTCGAAGGGGTGCAGGCCCAGCCGCAGCGCGGCGTCCTTCAGGATCCCGTACTCGCGCGGCTTCGGCGTCATCGGCGGCATCGGCAGGGGCTTCCTGCGCGGGCCCTTGAAGGGGTTCGGCTCGACGTCGCCGCTGACGCCGATCTCGTACTCGGCCCGCTCGTAGTAGGGCTCGAGCTCGTCGTAGGAGATCGGCCAGTCGTCGAGCGTCGAGCCCTCGACCGTGCCGTAGGTCGAGCGCATCCGGAAGTCCTGGGGCATGAAGCGCCAGGCCTGCGCGCCGTAGCTGACGGTGCCGCCGCCGACGCAGCTCGCGTTGGGCTGGTAGGCGCCGTCGCGCGGGTAGACGACGCGCTCCCGGCCCTCGAGGTCCACGGCCACGCGCGGGTTCTTGTCCTCGTCGGGCCCGTAGGCGACGCCGAGGCTCGAGTTGCGCTGGTTGATGAGGTCGTCCTTGCGCTCCTCGAAGGGCGACTGCCAGCGGCCCTTCTCGAGCAGCACGACGCTGAGGCCGGCCTCGGCGAGCTGGCAGGCGACGACACCGCCGCCGGCCCCCGAGCCCACCACGACGGCGTTCACGCGGGGCAGGGCCATGGCGCTACCCCCTCCTCGACGCGGTTCCGCCGGGCTGGGCGGTCCCGGATGCGGGCCGCGGCGCGAGCGCGGGCGGCGGCGGGGTCTCGTGCAGGCGACCCCGCACGGGCGGGGCCGGCACGCCGACCATGTTCCACGCCACGCGGTCCTTGTTGCCGCCGTGGCGCGGGTCCCCGTAGAAGCCCATCATCGTGTGGCCGTGGAGCAGGCGGAAGAACTCGCCCGGGTCGAGGTCGCCCCAGTCGGCCTTGTCGCCCGTCCCGCGCTCGATCTCCTGCAGGAGCGCCGTCTGCTGCTCGAAGGAGAGTTCGGGAAACGCCCGGCCGTGGCGACGGCGGGCCGTGGCCTCGAGCCCGCGAATCCCCGCTTGCCAGGTGGGCAGCATCTTCTTCTGGCGCGTCGCGAGCTGGCGATCGATGAACGTCACGACGCCGGCCTGCGCCGCACCGGGGTCCTGGTCGGGGGGGATGATCTGGTCGCAGGCGGCGGCGAGCGTGCTCGCCTCCTCTTCGCGGAACACGCGCCAGCGGCTCGACGGCGCGCCGCAGGCGGCGGCTGTCGCGGCGGCTGCCACGGCGCCCGTCCTGAGAAAGCCTCTGCGGTCGACGGCGTAGGGATCGTCCATTCGGAACCTCCGACGGTGCCTGGACCATAGCGATCGAACCGCCCGCATGGCAATAGGCACGACGCCCCATGCGAGAGGGGCAGCCCGGCGTAGGGACGGGCCTAAGCTCAGTCGCGCGACCAGAGGCAGCTCGTCGAGCCGACCCAGGTCTTGTCGCGGTTGAACTTGACGCCCATCATGCGGCCGCGCGAGAGGCGGGCGAGCGTCGTCACGGGCAGCGGCCGGCCGTCGCGCCAGACGAACATGACGCGCACCTCGACGCAGGAGCGCCCGCCGTCGGCCGCCGCGACGATCGGCGCGTAGTCCACCTTGCGCATGAGGAGCGTGTTCGCGCGCTCCTCGGGCGCGACCGCGGCGACGTCCTCGGGCGTCACGTCCACCTTGACACCCGAGCCGGAGAAGGAGAAGAGCGGCTTGAGCACCCAGCGCTCGAGGTCCTCCGGCAGCTCGTCGAAATCGCTCAGCAGGCGGGCCTCGGGCACCAGCGGGTGGCGCAGCCCGGGCAGCGCGTGCTTGCTCCAGCGGAAGAACCAGTTGGGGTGGCCGGCCCACTCGACGTCGAGCTCGTCCGTGAAGCGGAACGGCAGCTGCGCCTTCTTCTCGACGATCTCGTCCACGATCAGCCGGTTGTAGACGCGCAGGACGCGGGTCTTCCTCCCGTCCCGCTCGTACCACAGCTCGCGCCCGCGCTTCTCGACCTCGGTCGGGCAGACGGCACGGATGCCGAAGAGCTTCTCGGTGGCGGCGAAGTCGGGGTAGGTGCCCTGGCCCGGCGGGTCCAGGTCGAGCAGGACCACGTTCTCGGCGGGCAGTCCGCCGAGGATCGCTTCGCCCACGACCCTGCGGTAGCCGAGGTCGTCGAGGCCGGAGAGCAGGAACTCGAGCGGCTCGCCCTGCGTGCGAACCATGTCCAGGCAGAGGCGGCCCTGGAAGAGCTGGAAGGCGTAGAGCGACGGGAAGCCCTGGAGCTCGATCAACCGCGGCACCAGACGGCCCTCCGCCTCGACGACCGCGAAGTCGGCCTGCGCGAAGAGCGGGTGGTCGTCGTCGCCCGGGACGCGAAACGCCGCGGGCACCGCAGCCTTCGAGCGCTCGAGCGCCTCGGGCCGCAGCAGCTCGTCCCAGATCTCGAGCGCGCCCTGCACCATGGCGTCGCGCAGCGGCGACGGGAGGAAGACGGGCGACTCGCAGACGCGGAAGCCGATCCGCGAGCCGGCCGCCTCGGCCAGGCGCTCCTTGTAGGTCTCGTAGGCCTCGGCGGTCCAGGCGGCGTTGAAGGCGCTGCGGAGCGGTTCGATCACACTAGACCGTCTTCGGCAGCTGCTGGAAGAAGTCGTTGCCCTTGTCGTCGACCAGGATCACCGCCGGGAAGTCGACCACCTCGAGCCTGTAGATCGCCTCCATCCCGAGCTCGGGGTACTCGACGAGCTCGACCTTGCGGATGTTCTCCTTCGCCAGCAGGGCCGCCGGCCCGCCGGCCGAGCCGAGGTAGAAGCCGCCGTGGCGCTTGCAGGCCTCGGTCACCTGGGGGCTGCGGTTGCCCTTGGCGATCATCACCAGCGAGCCGCCGTTCGCCTGGAAGAGGTCGACGTAGGAGTCCATGCGGCCCGCGGTGGTCGGCCCGAAGGAGCCCGACGGCAGCCCCGCGGGCGTCTTCGCCGGGCCGGCGTAGTAGACCGGGTGGTCCTTGAAGTACTGCGGCAGGCCCTCGCCGCGGTCGAGCCGCTCCTTCAGCTTCGCGTGCGCGATGTCGCGCGCGACGACGATCGAGCCGCTGAGCGCCACGGCCGTGGCGACCGGGTGCTTCGACAGCTCGGCCCGGATCTCGGCCATGGGCCGGTTCAGGTCGACCGCGACCTGCGCCGCGTGGCGCGCGCCGCGGTAGCGCTCGGGGATGAAGCGCGCGGGGTTGCGCTCGAGCTCCTCGACCCACACGCCCTCGCGGTCGATCTTCGCGAGGATGTTGCGGTCGGCGGAGCAGGAGACGCCCATGCCGCGCCGAGGCGAGCTTGACGGTCTTCAGGCACGCCTCGGCCGAGGTCCCGCCGATCACGAAGGCGAGGTGATACGGCGGGCAGGCGGCCGTGCCGAGCGTGCGCATCTTCTCGGAGAGGTAGCGGACGAGGCTCTCCGGGTTGAGCAGCGCCTTCGTCTCCTGGAACAGGTAGGTCTTGTTCGCGGAGCCGCCGCCCTTCGCGAGCATCAGGAAGTGGTACTCCATGCCGTCCGTCGCGTAGACGTCGACCTGCGCCGGGAGGTTCGAGCCGGAGTTGGCCTCGTCGTACATCGTCAGCGGCACGGTCTGCGAGTAGCGCAGGTTCTCCTTCGTGTAGGTCTCGAAGACCCCGCGCGAGAGGTGCTCGGCGTCGCCGCCACCGGTCCACACGCGCTGCCCCTTCTTGGCGACGATCGTCGCGGTGCCCGTGTCCTGGCACATCGGCAGCACGAGGCCCGCCGCCACCTCGGCATTGCGCAGCAGGGCGAGCGCCGTGCCGCGGTCGTTGGCCGAGGCCTCGGGGTCCTCCAGGATCGCGGCGACCTGGGCCAGGTGCGCGGGCCGGTACAGGAAGGCCACGTCGCGGAAGGCCTCGCGCGCGACGAGCGTCAGGGCCTCCGGCGCGACCTTGAGGATCTCCTGGCCCTCGAAGCTCCCGATCGACACGGGCCCGGGGGCGACCCTGCGATAGGCGGTCCCGTCCTCGGCCAGGGGGAAGGGCTCCAGGTAGCGGAACTCCGTCATGATGACCTCCTCGGCGAGCGGCCGGTGCGCGAAGCCTCGACAGCAGGCAGACCGAGGGTAGCGAGGCCCCCGCGGGCCGTCAACGCACGCGAGGCGGACGGATCGGCGTTGACAGCACCCTGGTCCGGGAATAGCATTGGGGGCTCGTAAGCGTTCGCGCCCCGCGTGCCGGAGTGGTGGAATTGGCAGACACGCACGTTTGAGGGGCGTGTGGAGAAATCCGTGCGGGTTCGAGTCCCGCCTCCGGCACCAACCCCCTCAGGGCCCCGTTCCGCAATCCGCGTCGGGCGGAGGCCTGCCCGCGCCTAGCCGACCGCCGCAGCCTCCGGCGCGACCGGAGCCACGCCCTCGACGACGGCCAGGGCGAGCAGCAACATCGGCAGGGCGACCGCCTCGGCCGAGCATGCGGGCAAGAGCGCGAGGCCGACGAGGCTCGCGAGCCCCGCGGCCGCCGCGGGAGCGAGCGGCGAGCGCGCGAGGGCGAGGGCGCTGCCGAGCGACAGCAGCCCGGCCAGCGCCGCCAGGCCGAGGGCGAACGCCGACGACTCGGCGCCGCGATACGCGAGCAGGTTGAAGACGCCCAGCCCCGGGCCGGGCAGCGTCGGCGCGACGAGGCGCGCCAGGAAGGCCGGCGGATCGAGGAGGGCCACGGGCACGACGGCGGCGGCGTAGGTCGCCAGGGCCGCAAGCAGCGCGCGGGCCCGTCTGCCGGGCACGCGCCCGGTGTCCGCGCCGCACAGCAGCAGCGGCAGGGCCGCGAGCGCCGCACCGTGGTCGAAGGCCACCGCCACGCCGCCCAGGACCCCGGCCGCGACCGCGCGACCGGTGCGCAGGAGCGCCCAGGCCGCGACGAGCGCGGCAAGCGCGAGCGCCGCCGGCGACCCGAGCACCGTCCCGAGGCCGAGCGGCGGGGCCAGGAGGGCGACGCCGAGCAGGGCCCGCCGGCCCCGGCCCGACAGCGCGAGCGAGAGGGCGAGGCCGAGCACGGCCAGCGAGCCGAGCAGCGGCAGCCGCAGGTCGCGCGCGCCGAGCGCGCGCCCGGCCAGGGCCGCGAGCGCCGGGCCCGGCGGCACGAGCGGCCGTTCCGGCAGCCACTCCGCCGGCGGGTCGAGGCGGAAGCTGAGCGAGAAGGCCTCGCGCCCACGGGGCGCGGTCTCGGGCGGCGGCGTGTAGGGACTGCGCCCGTCAGCGAGACGGCCGGCGTCCGCGCGGGCCTGCACCACCGCGGGGTCCTGGGCGCGCACGAGGCCGGTGCGCTCCCCGACGCCCACCAGCACCAGGACGGGCACGATCACGACCAGCGCGAAGGCCAGCGCCAGCACCACGCCCCGGGCGCGCCGCGGGGCGCGGCAGACGGCGAGCGCCAGGTAGAGCAGGCCGAGGCCCGCCGCCGTCGCGCTGAAGGCGAGGCCGAGCGGGTCCCGCGTCAGCCCCGGCCCGGCCCGTGGCACGAGGGCGGCGACGAATCCCCCGGCGCGCGCCGGCAGGCCGGCCGCCACGATCTGCTCCCAGGCCGTGCGGAACACGGCGCCTTCCGCGATCTCGACGGCCGCCGCGAGGAGCAGGAGCGGCGCGAGCGCCACGTCGGCGCCGCGACGCGTCGCGAGCACGGCGAGCGGCAGCAGCACGGCCGCGGGGATCAGGTAGTTCGGGTGCACGACCCGCGAGAAGTAGAGCGAGGCGACGAGCGCGGCGCTGCCGGTGGCGAGCGCCCACTCGGCGCGGGCGTCCCTCATCTGCGCGCGCGCGAGCAGCAGGCCGAGCGGGACGAGCAACAGGTAGAAGACCGAGAAGGGGAAGTAGTCGCGCAGGCTCCCGACGCGGCCGAAGTAGATGAGGAAGTTCGCGGCGCCGAAGCCAGGCGTGCCGCCGAGTGGGTAGTTGTCGCCCCCCGGCAGGCCCACGTTGTAGACGACGATGTCGCCCCAGAAGGCGCGCAAGTCGAGCGCGGCCACGGGGGCCACGACCGCGAGGAAGACCAGGGCGGCGAGCGTGGCGGGCCCGGCGAGGCGCCGCCAGGTCGCTGCCGCCGCGAGGTCGCGGAACGTGCGGGCACCCGACAGGAACAGCAGCAGGAAGGGCGCGTACGGCCAGGCGAGCTGCTTCGTGGCGCAGGCCAGGCCGAGCAGGGCGCCGGCGGCCAGCCCGCGCCCGCCGCGCGCCAGCAGCAGCGCCCCGAGCAGCGTGGCCACGAACACGAGGTCGTTCGCGCCGAAGATCTGGTGCCAGTAGACGAGCGGGTTGAGCGCCGCGATCCCCGCGGCCGCGAGCCGCTCGTCCGCCGTCCGCGGGACGCGCGCCGCGAGCAGTATCGTGAGGACGTAGAACAGCAGCGTGGCGAAGCGCGGGTCGAAGAAGCCGAACGCGGCGCGCGACGCGAGCAGGAAGGGCAGCATCGCCAGGTGGGTGCCGGGCAGGTAGGCGTGATGACGCAGGATCGGGTTGCCGCCCCGCTCGTCCCAGAAGCTCGAGACCCGCGCCTGCTTCTCGAGGATCGTGCCCGAGTAGTCGGCCCCGTAGGGGCTGTGGCCCGCCAGGATCCTGTCGATCGCGAGCGGGAGTTGCACGACGCCGCCGTCCTGGCCGTAGGGCCGGTCCGCGGCCGCGCCGAGGGCGACGAAGGCGAGGCTCGGCAGCGCGACCAGCAGCAGTCCGGCCAGGCCGATCGTGGCGGCGCGCAGCGCCGCGCGGGCGCCGGCCGCTGCGAGGGCCGCGTAACCGAGCGCGAGCAGCACGGCGAGCCCCGAGAGCAGCAGCGCGACCGGGTCGCGGTCGAGCGCTCCGGAGGGCGCGGGCAGCAGCGGGGACAGCCAGCGCGCGGCCTGCGCGAGCGTGACGTCGTGCGCCAGCCGCCAGGCGAGGACGCGCGGAGGGTCGCGCAGGGCAAGGTCGCGCGCGAGCAGCAGCAGGAGCCCCGGGACGACGGCGCCGTCGAGCGGTAGGACGCGGCGGCTCAGGCGCCCTTACCGTCCGGGTTCACCGGGACCCGGGCCCCGCACGAGCAGACGAGGCTGCGCACCGCCCACTCGATCCGCAGCAGGCGCCCGCACGCCGGGCAGCCGATGTAGCGCCCCGCCTCGAAGCGGGCCACCTTGCGGCCGGCCGGCTCCGGCCCCGCCGGTGTCAGCGAGGGCCGGCGGTACCAGCGGCGGGAGAGCGCCATGCGGGGCAGCTTACGCGAGCGGCCCCAGCCCCGGCAAGCGACGCCGGCGCGCGCCGGCCTACAGCTCGCGCCGACGCGAGCCGCGGACGAGCATGCCGGTCGCCACGAGGAGGAGCAGGGCGGAGTACACGGCCATGATCGCGGGGGCGCCGGCCCGCCGCACCAGCAGGCCGGCGATCAGGCTGCCGAAGGGCCCTCCGCCCCGGAACGCCAGGCCGAAGATCGACAGCACGCGGCCGCGCAGGGCTTCGGGGGCCAGCTCCTGGACGAGCGAGTTCAGCGTCGAGAAGGCCGTGGTGAGGAAGAAGCCCGAGGCGACCAGGAACAGCATCGAGAGCCACTGCAGGCGCGAGAGCGAGGCCACGATCGTCACGGCTCCGAAGGCCGCGTAGGCGATCAGCATCAGCCGGCCGCGGCCCGCCGCGCGGCCGCGCTGCGCGGCGCCGACCGCGCCGGCGATGGCGCCCAGGCCGAGGCTCGTCAGCAGCAGCGAGTAGCCGGCGGCCCCGCTCTCGAGCACGTCGCCCGCGATCACCGGCAGGTAGGTGATGAGCGGGAAGGCGAGGAAGCTGGCCGTGAAGGCGAGCACGGTGGCCGCGCGCAGCGTCGGCTCCTGGCGGACGTGGCGCAGGCCGGCCTGCAGGCTGCGGCCCAGGCTCTCGGGCGCGCTCGCGAGCGGCGGCGGCAGCGCGATCGTCCACAGCGCCACGATCACGCCGACGAACGAGGCGGCGTTCGCGCCGAAGCAGGCGCCGGCCCCGAGCCCGGCCAGCAGCAGGCCGGCGATCACCGGGCCGATCGCGCGCGAGAGGTTGAACTGCAGGGAGTTGAGCGCCACCGCGTTCGCAATGTGCTCGCGCGGCACCAGGCTGGTGATCACGGCCTGGTAGGTGGGCGCCGATTGCGACTGCACGAGCCCGGTGAGCAGCGCGATCAGCACGATCGCGACGATGCTGAGGTGCTCCGTGGCGTAGAGCGCCCACAGCGCCAGAGCCATCGCCATCTGCACCAGCTGGGACGAGAGCAGGATGCGCCGGCGGTCGATCCGGTCGGCCACCGCGCCGCCGACCAGCATGAAGGCGAGCAGCGGCGCCTCCTGCGCGAAGCTGCGCAGCCCCAGGTAGAACGGGTTGCCGAAACGCGTGTGGACGAGCCACGACAGCGCGACGTCCTGGGTCCAGGTGCCGATGCTGGACAGGAAGGCCCCCGCCCACAGCAGGCGGAAGCTGCGAAACGAGAACGCGGCCAGAAACCCGGGGAGCGCTCGCCGCGACGCCGCCGTCGTCATGCGCGCCTTGCCGTCGCTATACTCACCGTGGTGCCCTTCCGCTGCCCTGCCTGTGACGCGGCGATCGCCGCGAGCCCCGAGCGCTTCGCCCTGCGCTGCCCGGCCTGCGCAGCGCTGCTGCGCAGCCGGGCCATCGAGACGAGCGGGCCCGCGCCCGTGTTCGAGGTCGAGGTCGCGGGCCGCCCGGAGCTGAGGCGGCGGGTCGAGGTGCCGTGGGACGAAGCGCAGCGCCGGCGCCTGGCCGGCTGGCTGCTGTGGTCCTCGCTGCTGACCGTGGGCCTCGTGCTCGTCCTCTACGCCCTCGCCCGCCTCCCCCGCTAGGCCTTCTTCGCGGCCGTCTTCTTCGCCGCCGCGATCGCCTCGCGCTTCCTGGCCTTGCGGGCCTTCTCCTTGCGCTGACGACGACGACGGATCTCCTGCATCCTCTCGCTCATTCGGTTCCCTTCTCCTCTGCGGTCTGTGCCGCCCCGGTCTGTGGCGCGGCCTCCTTGCGGATCTCGGCGATGCGGGCGCGCACGATGCGCAGGTACGCCCGCGGGATCTTCTGCATGTGGGCGAGCAGCTGGCCGAGGTCGCCGCGGCCGGCGCCGCGCGCGTCGCTGTCGCCCCACAGCACGTTCACGACGCGGCCACGCACCGCGATCGGGAACAGCGCCGCCGTGGTGCCGGGCTTCTTGCCGATCGCCTCCAGGAAGGCGCGGTTCGTCTCGTCGGGCCCGGGACGGCCCACGAACATCGTGCGGTCGCGGGTCACTCCGCGGAAGACCGAGGGCAGGTCGAGCGGCACGCGCAGCGCAGCCGCCCGCGCGCGGTCCATGCCCTCGCCCGCCCCTTCCCAGCCGAGCACCCAGGGCTCGCGCACGATGAAGAAGATCACGCGCCGGAAGTAGCAGCGCGCGAGCGCGACCATCGCGCTCACCACGTCGTCGCGGGTGACGGCCGCGTCGATCGCCGCCGCGGCCGTCTCGGGGTCGAGAGGCGCCGCGGCCGGAGCCGCCTCGACCCGGCCGCGCAGGTCCGTGTAGCGCCAGCGCGCGTCGATCGAGTAGTGGTCGGCCAGCAGCTGCACCATGCGGAACTCGGGCACGACCAGCGGGCGCACGATGTAGCCGAGCGAGTAGCCCACGTGCGCGACGGCCGCGTGGTCCCCGGGGTCGACCATGCCGAGCCACAGCGTCTTGCCGCGCACCCGGCACGGGAACACCTTGAAGCGCTGCGCCAGCTTCCTCGGGAGCGCCTCGAGCGCCTCGGGCTGGATCGCCTTGAGGTCCGCCGCCGGCACGCCGTGGGCGCGCGCCAGGGCGTCGACCAGGCGCTCCTCGGTGATGAAGCCCAGCTCGTGCAGGCTGGTCCCGAGACGGCCCCCGTAGAGGACCTGGTGCTGGATCGCCTCCTGGAGCTGCCGCTCGGTGATGACGCCGCGATCGCGCAGGATCCGTCCGAGTATGGGCAGTGCGACCCTCCGTTCCGGCCGACTATTCTAGCAGGCGGCGCCGCGCCATCAGGCCGGCGACAGCCGGAACACGCAGCGGGCGCGCGCGAACTGCAGCTCGTCGCCGTCGCACAGCTCGTGCTCGCGGCGAATGCGCTGGCCGTTCACGAGCGTGAAGTTGGTCGAGTCCAGGTCCGCCAGGTACCACGCCTCGCCGCGGCGCTCGAGGCGCGCGTGACGCCGCGAGACGAGCGGCTCGTCGATGCGAACCGGCGCGTCCTCGTCGCGGCCCACCTCGACGGCCCCGCCCTCGAGCGCGAACTCGACCGGAGCGTCGCCGGGGCGCTGCCAGACGAGCCGCGCGGGTGTCTTCACTGGCCGGCCTTGCGCGCGGCCAGCGGGCCCACGGCGGGACCGTCGTTGTCGGTCAGCGTGGCGTCCTTCGCCTCGGCCGCGGCCCGGTAGGCCTCGACGGCCTGCGGTTTGTAGCCGAGCTTCTCGAGGGCGAGGCCGAGGTAGTACAGGGCGGTCCCGCGCGAGAGCCCCGGCCGCGCCGGCAGCTCCGCCTTCGCCTTCTGCAGGTAGTCGTGGGCGCCCGCGTAGTCCGAGAAGTGCATCGCGCACAGGGCGAGGTTCAGCCAGGCGTACGCCGCCGTCTCCGTGCCCGGGTAGCCTTCCACCGCGGAGCGCTGGTCCATCATCACCTTGTTGTAGGCGAGCTGCGGGTCGAACAGCGGCACCTCGCGCGCGCTCTCGCCAAGCGCGAGGTCGACGCCGCGCGGCGACGAGCCGACGGCGGCGCCGCGCACATGTAGGCTCAGCTTGTCGCCCGTCTTCTTGGCGGCGACCGCGGCGAGCAGGTCGGCCGTGCGCTTGAGCGGCTGCCCGTCGACCGCCACTAGCACGTCCCCGGCTCCGAGGCCCGCCTGCGCGGCCGGGCTCGCGGGCAGCACGCGCAGCACCGGCACGCCCTCGTGGATCAGCGTGTCGACGCTGACGAGGCCGCTCCAGGGCCGGCGGTTGGCGAAGCGGCCGTCGAGGCGGGACAGCACGGTGCCGTACGAGGCGCTCTCGGCGAAGGTGACGTCGATCGTCTCGGCGGTGGTGTTGCCGGCCGCCAGCAGGAAGAGGCGCGCCGTGCGCTGCAGGCGCTCCTCGGGCAGCACCGCGAGCAGGAAGCCCTGCACCTCGAGCGCCGCCGCCAGGCGCTCGGTGACCTTGCGCACCAGGTCCGGGTCCGTCCCCGCCCCCGGCAGCAGCGCGGCGCGCGTCGTCTTCTCCTGCTCGAGGATGCGGTCGACCGCCTCGCGCGGGGCGGTGATGAAGTTGAGCGAGGCGAGCCGCGCCAGGTTCTGCTGGATCTTCTCCTCGGCGTCGGCCAGGTAACGCTGCCCCGCGGCGCTCGCCGCCTCGAGGCCGAGGAAGGCCAGCGTCGGCCGGATCGGGCAGTCGAGGCTGATCGACTCGTCCTTGGAGAGCGTCAGGTCCTTGATGAACTTGCCCGCCGCGTGCTTCACCTCCACGCGCAGCTTGCCCGAGCAGATGCCGTCGATCTGCGCGGGCGTGACGCCGCGGCTCTCGCCGTTGAGGAAGATGCGCGCGCCGGGCGGGTCGGAGACGAGCCGCAGCGAGGCGAGCGAGTCCTCGAGCCGCAGCGGGTCCGCGTCGTAGTCCTGCGCCTGGGCGGCGTCGATCGTGCGCTTGACGGTCTCGTAGCACTTGCGCCGGAACTCGAGGGCGTGCGTGCCGAGCGAGACGTTGGCCACCTCCGTGCGCGCGGAGGCGGCGATCGGGTCGAGCCCGCGGGAGCGCACCGACTCCTGCAGCTCGGGGGCGAGGCTGCCGGCCGTCGTGGCCCGCAGCTCGCCGTCCACCCAGACCTCGACGCCCGGCGGCTGGGTGACGAAGTACAGGCTCGCCAGCACCCGCACCAGGTCGAACTGCAGCGCCTCGGTCGCCTTGGCGGCGATGCTGACGGGCCGCGTCTCCGTCTGGTAGCCGGGCCGCGAGACCTCGACGCCATACTCGCCGGCCAGCACCTCCATGGGGAAGAAGTCGGTCAGCCCCAGCTCCCGGCGGGTGCCGCCCGCGCCGACCAGCGTGACCTTGGCGCCGGCGGGCTTCGACGAAACCGCCAGGTAGCCGACGAGGGCCTTCTTCACGTTGCCGAAGAGGTCGACGACCTTCGGCGAGACGCGGTCCTTGGCGAGCGCGTAGTCGGGCTTGAGCTGGACGAGCTGGCGGAAGTTCTCGGAGGCCTTCTCCGAGAGCCCGATGTTGAAGTAGGCCCGGCCGCGGTACTCGTAGGCCTGCGCCAGGATATCCCGCCCACGTGGCGGCAGCGCGTTCGGGCCAGGCGCCTCCAGGCGGCGGATCACCTCGTCGAAGGCCACGATCGAGCGGCTCTGTTGGGAGCCCTCGAACTCGGCTATCGCGCGCGCCAGCGCGTCCTGCGCGGCCTGCACCTCGCGCTGCAGCGCCTCGGGGACCTCGGTCTCCTGCGCGGGCGCGCCGGGCGCGAGGCCGGCGAGCAGGAGCAGGGCGATCGTCGCGATTCTGCCGGGCAAGGTGAACCTCCTCAACGGAAGCGCAGCACGCGCTCGGCGCGCTCGTCGTAGACGAGGACGGCTCCGGCCGGCTCGAGCGCGATGGCGCGCGGCTTGCGCAGCTCGGGGCTCGTGAGCGTGGTGAGCAGCTGGCCCTGCGGGTTGAACACCACGATCCCGAGCTCCTCGTCGGCGATGTAGACGTTGCGGAACGGGTCGACCGCCACGTCGACCGGCTTCTTCAGGCCGGCCGGGCCGAAGCTGCGCAGCGGCTTACCCGCCTCGTCCCACAGCCGCACCGCCTTCTCCTCGCGATCGAGCGTCAGGATGCCGCCCTCGGAGTCGAGCACGATGCGGGTGACCTTGCGCCTGCCGGGGTCGGCCGGCGGGAAGAACCCGGCCGGCTCGCCCTTCGCGTCGAAGCGCAGGACGCGCTCGCGGTCCTCGTCCGAGACGAGCGTGAAGCCGCCGGGGGTGAGGGCCGCGGCGAGGATGCTGTCCACCGGTTTCGGCGCGGCGCCGGGCTTCTCCGGGGGCGTCGTGAAGGCATGCACGTCCTTGGCGCCGACGCGCACGCCCTTCGACGAGGCGAAGACGATCTCGCCGCGCGGGCTGACGCACAGCGCGCGCGGCTGCTCGGCCCCGAGGCTCGCGACGACCTTCCCGGCAGCGTCGACCTGCATCGCGCTCTTCGTCTTGTCGGAGGCGATCCAGAGCGCCCCGCCGGGCAGCGTGGCGATCGCGACGACGTCCTTGAGCACGTCGCCGACGCCGGCGCTGAAGGCGGGGTCGAGGGCGAAGGCCGGCTTCGCGCCGCCGAAGAGGCGGTAGAGCGCCGTCGTGCGCTCGAGCGCCGGCTGCGCCCACTCGCTCTGCGGGAAGCGGTTGCGGACCTGCTGGTACTCCTCCATCGCCGGGCGCGGCTGGCCGGAGAGCGCGAGCGCGCTGCCGATCTCGAACTGCGCGGCGGCCGCGGCGTCGCTGGCCGGGTACTCGAGCGAGACGCGGCGGTGGAGGTCGGCCGCCTCGCCGTAGCGGCCGGCGCGCCGCAGGCCGACGGCCGAGGCCTGCAGGGCGCGCGGGACCCAGTCGCTGCGCGGGTACAGCGTCTCGACGCGCGCGAACTCCGCGAGGGCGTCGTCGATCTCGGCCGCGGTGGACGCCCGGCCGAGCGTCAGCAGGCCGAGGTGGTAATAGGCGCCGGGCGCCGCGGCGCTGCGCGCGTGCTCCTTGGTGACCTGCTCGAAGGCCTGGCGCGCCTTGTCGGCGTCGTGGTCGACCTCCATGCGGTAGCGCCCGATCTCGAGCAGCGCGGCCCCGACGGACTCGGTGCCCGGGAAGCTGCCGACCACGATCGAGAAGTTGTCCAGCGCCTGCTTGAGCTTGCCCTGCGCGCGGTAGGCGCGGCCATCGTCGAGCAGGCGGCGGGCCTGCTGCTCGGGCGGTTCCTGCGCGGCGACGTCGGGGCTGGCGAGGAGGAGCGGGGCGAGGAGGACGAGAAACGCAATGCGCGGCACGACGGCTCCTTATGGTTTCTGGCCGACCACGAACGCGGGAGCGCCCGGCCTGACCTCGATCGCCTGCTCGGCGCGCACGCCGTCGGGCCAGCGAAAGCCGACGTTGAGCCGTCCCGCGGCCGCGGGACGGTCGAGGATCGGCGGGTAGTCGAGGAAGACGCCGTTGACGAAGATCTCGCAGTTGTCCGGGTTGGCCCGCACGTTGAGCCGGCCCAGCGCCGGCGCGGCCAGGGCGACCTCGCCGCCCGACGGCACGTTCACCTCGAGGTCCGCGCGCAGGAAGACCGCGGGCGCGACGAGCGTCAGCACCTGGCGCCCCCCGGCCACGGCGACGCGCGGCGAGACCTGGCCGTGCGCGAGCGGCTTGCCGCGCCAGAGCACGTCGAGCGCGTAGCTCGAGGCCACGGCGACGGTCCCGGGCGGGGCGAGCTTCGGCAGCGTGACCTCGAT
>JBGASI010000089.1:0-11311 GCA_044229815.1 Vicinamibacteria bacterium
CCGCCGCGCGGCGGCCGTGACGGGTCCCACGAAGGCCCTCGCCCGCCGCTACGCCCGCGCCCTCCTCGACGTCGCCCGGATCGAGGGAGGAGACGCCGACGCCAAAGCCGCCGCCGAGTTGCGTGAGCTCGCCGCGCTGCTCGAGTCGAACGCCGCGCTGCGCGCGACGCTGCTGCACCCGGCCCTCGGCCCGGAGCAGCGCCGTCGGGTGCTGCTGGCGATCGCCGACGCCGGCAGCCTGTCGCCGCTGCTGAGCCGGCTGCTCGAGTTGCTCGCCGCGCGCGACCGCGTCGCGCTCCTGCCGGAGCTCGCCGAGGCCTATGCCGAGGTCCGCAACGCCGCGGCTGGCATCGTGGCCGCGGAGGCGGTGACCGCCCAGCCGCTCGACGGCGCACAGGCGGCGGGGCTGGCGGACGCCGTCGGCCGCGCCACCGGCCGGCAGGTGGAGTTGCGCGCCCGGGTCGACCCCGCGCTGCTCGGCGGGGTCCTCGTGCGCGTCGGCGGGCGGACCTACGACGGCACCGTGCGCGGCAGCCTCGCGGCTCTGCGCGCACGGCTCGCCACCAGTTAGCGAAGAACGGGGAAGGACGGCATGGAGATTCGCGCCGAAGAGATCACACGGATCCTCCGCGAGCAGCTCGGGGGTTTCAAGTCGGGCATCGACGTGGCCGAGGTCGGCACGGTGCTGAAGGTCGGCGACGGCATCGCCCGCATCCACGGGCTCGAGCGCTGCATGGCCGGCGAGCTGCTCGAGCTGCCGCACGGGGTCATGGGCCTCGCCCTCAACCTCGAGGAGGACTCCGTCGGCGCGGTGCTCTTCGGCGAGTACGTGAAGATCTGCGAGGGCGACGAGGTCCGGCGCACGCAGCGGATCATGTCGGTGCCGGTCGGCGACGCGCTCGTCGGCCGCGTCGTCAACCCGCTCGGCCAGCCGATCGACGGCAAGGGCCCGATCGCCACCACCGCCTTCAACCCGATCGAGACGATCGCGCCGGGAGTCGTCGAGCGCCAGCCGGTGCGCGAGCCGCTGCAGACCGGCCTCAAGGCGATCGACGCCATGGTGCCGATCGGCCGCGGCCAGCGCGAGTTGATCATCGGCGACCGCCAGACCGGCAAGACCGCGGTCGCGCTCGACACCATCATCAACCAGAAGGGCCAGGGCGTCGTCTGCATCTACGTCGCGATCGGCCAGAAGCAGTCGACGATCGCCCAGGTCGTGCGCACGCTCGAGGAGTTCGGCGCGATGGAGTACACCATCGTGGTCGCCGCCTCGGCCTCGGAGCCCGCGCCGTTTCTCTACATCGCGCCCTACTCGGGCTGCGCGATGGGCGAGTTCTTCCGCGACAACGGCAAGCACGCGCTGTGCATCTACGACGACCTGACCAAGCACGCCGCGGCTTACCGCGAGATCTCGCTGCTGCTGCGCCGTCCGCCGGGCCGCGAGGCGTACCCCGGCGACGTCTTCTACCTGCACAGCCGCCTGCTCGAGCGCGCCGCCAAGCTCAACGACAAGAAGGGCAGCGGCACCCTGACCGCGCTGCCGATCATCGAGACGCAGGCGGGCGACCTCTCGGCCTACATCCCGACCAACGTCATCTCGATCACCGACGGCCAGATCTTCCTCGAGTCGGACCTGTTCAACTCCGGGATCCGGCCGGCCATCAACGTGGGCAACTCCGTCTCCCGCGTCGGCGGCTCCGCCCAGGTGAAGGCGATGCGGGCCGTGGCCGGCCGGCTGCGCCTCGACCTCGCCCAGTACCGCGAGATGCAGGCCTTCGCGATGTTCGCCTCCGACCTCGACAAGTCCACCCAGGCGCTGCTCGCGCGAGGCCAGCGCACGACCGAGATCCTGAAGCAGGACCAGTACCAGCCGCTCGCGGTCGAGAAGCAGATCGCAATCGTCTACGCGGCCACCAACGGCCACCTCGACGCGCTGCCGGTCGCCGACTGCCGCCGCTACGAAAAGGAGCTGCTGGCCTGGCTCGAGCGCAGCCACGGCGAGCTGCTGCGCCAGATCGCCCAGAAGAAGGACATCAAGGGCGAGCTCGGCGAGCAGCTGAAGGCCGCGCTCGTCGAGTTCGCCGGCGTCTTCGCGCCCACGGCGCAGGCCTAGGCGGGGAGGCCCAGCACCGGCCATGCCCGCCCTGATCGACATCCGGCGCCGGATCCGCAGCGTCAAGAGCACGCAGCAGATCACCAAGGCGATGAAGATGGTCTCCGCGGCGAAGCTGCGCCGCGCCCAGGAGGCCATGTTCGCGGCCCGCCCCTACGCGCGCAAGATGATGGAGGTCCTCAACTCCCTCGCCTCGCGCGCGAACTCGGACGCCCACCCGCTGCTCGAGGATCGCGGCCGCGACAAGGTGCTGCTGGTCGTGATCACCGCCGACAAGGGCCTGTGCGGCGCCTTCAACGCCAACATCATCCGCACCGCCTCGCGCTTCCTGGCGGAGCGGGCCGAGCCCGACGCCGTGGAGCTGACGCTCGTCGGCCGGCGCGCGCGCGACTTCTTCCGCCGCCGCGCCCTGCGCGTGCGCAGCGAGCACGTCGGCATCTTCAGCGCGCTGCGCTACGCGACGGCCCGCAAGATCGCCCAGGAGCTGATCGAGGCCTTCACGAAGGGCGAGGCCGACCAGGTCTACCTCGTCTACAACGAGTTCAAGAGCGTGATCCAGCAGCGCCTGGTGATCGATCGCGTGCTGCCGATCGAGCGTCACGCGATCCGCCCGCAGGACCCCGCGCTCGACTACCTCTACGAGCCGTCGCCGGGCGCGATCTTCGCGGAGATCCTGCCGAAGCACGTCGAGGTGCAGGTCTGGCGCGCGCTGCTCGAGTCCGCCGCCGCGGAGCACGGCGCCCGCATGACGGCGATGGACGCGGCGTCGAACAACGCCGCGGAGATGATCGACCGCCTGACCCTCTACATGAACAAGGTCCGCCAGGCCGCGATCACCAAGGAGATCATCGAGGTCGTCTCGGGCGCCGGCGCGCCCGCGTAGGAGATCGAGTCACAATGGCTTCAGCAAACGTCGGCCGCGTCGTCCAGGTCATCGGTCCGGTGGTGGACCTCGAGTTCGAGAACGGCGTCCCGCCCATCTACCAGGCCGTGCGCATCCACGACGACGGCAGCCAGGGCGGGCAGCCGATCGACGTGATCGCGGAGGTGCAGCAGCACCTCGGCGAGAACCGGGTGCGCTGCGTCAGCATGCAGCCCACCGACGGCATGGTGCGCGGCACCACGGCCACCGACACCGGCGGCCCGATCACCGTGCCCGTGGGCCCGGCGACGCTCGGCCGCGTGCTCAACGTGATCGGCGAGCCCGTCGACGAGCTCGGCCCCGTCAATGCCGAGAAGCGCCACCCGATCCACCGCCCGGCCCCCGCGTTCGTCGACCAGTCGACGGCCACGGAGATGTTCGAGACCGGGATCAAGGTGATCGACCTGCTCGAGCCCTACGTGCGCGGCGGCAAGATCGGCCTGTTCGGCGGCGCCGGCGTCGGCAAGACCGTCATCATCCAGGAGCTGATCTACAACCTCGCCAAGAAGCACGGCGGCGTCTCGGTCTTCGCCGGCGTCGGCGAGCGCACGCGCGAGGGCAACGACCTCTGGCTCGAGTTCCAGGAGTCGGGCGTCATAGACATCAAGGACTTCTCCAAGAGCAAGGCCGCCCTGATCTACGGCCAGATGACCGAGCCGCCCGGCGCGCGCGCGCGCGTCGCGCTCACCGGCCTCACCGTCGCCGAGTACTTCCGCGACGACGAGGGCAAGGACGTGCTGCTCTTCATCGACAACATCTTCCGCTTCACCCAGGCGGGCTCCGAGGTGTCGGCGCTGCTCGGCCGCATGCCCTCGGCCGTCGGCTACCAGCCCACGCTGCAGACGGAGATGGGCGAGCTGCAGGAGCGCATCACCTCCACCAAGAAGGGCTCGATCACCTCGGTGCAGGCCATCTACGTACCGGCCGACGACTACACGGACCCGGCGCCGGCGACCACCTTCGCCCACCTCGACGCCACCACGAACCTCTCGCGCCAGATCGTCGAGCTCGGCATCTACCCGGCGGTCGACCCGCTCGCCTCGTCCTCGCGCATCCTCGACCCGCGCGTCATCGGCGACGAGCACTACGGCGTCGCGCGCGCGGTCAAGCAGGTGCTGCAGAAGTACAAGGACCTGCAGGACATCATCGCCATCCTCGGCATCGACGAGCTCTCCGAGGACGACAAGCTCACGGTCGCGCGCGCCCGCAAGATCCAGAAGTTCCTGTCGCAGCCCTTCCACGTCGCCGAGCAGTTCACGGGGATCCCGGGCAAGTACGTCCCGCTCAAGGAAACGGTGCGCAGCTTCAAGATGATCGTGGACGGCGAGCTCGACCACCTGCCCGAGCAGGCGTTCTACATGGCCGGCGCCATCGAGGACGTGCTCGAGCAGGCGAAGAAGATGGAGGGCTGAGGCGCATGCCGCTGCCGACCGCCCTCTCGCTCGAGATCGTCACCCCCGAGGGCCTGCTGCTGCGCGACGAGGTGGACGAGGTGGTCGCCCCGGGCAGCGAGGGCTACTTCGGCGTGCGCCCGGGCCACACCCCGATGCTGGCGACGCTCGGGCTCGGCGAGCTGTCCTACCGCCGGCAGGGCAGCTGGCGCCGCATCACCTGCTTCTCCGGCTGGTGCGAGGTCCTGCCCGACCGCGTCAACGTCCTGGCCGAGCTCGGCGAGCGGGCCGAGGACATCGACGTCGACCGCGCCGAGCAGGCCATGAAGCGCGCCGCCGAGCGGCTGCGCGCGATCAAGGACGAAGAGGGCTACTCCGAGGTCCACACGGCGTACGTCCGCGCGGTGACGCGCCTGTCCGTGGCGCGGCGCGAGCGCGGCGCCTAGGGACGACCGCGCTGCCTGCCCAGCCGCGACCGGGGACCGGCCGGTGATCGCGCAGATCCGGACCCTCGTCCAGTACCGGGCGCTGATCCAGAGCCTGGTCTCGCGCGAGCTCAAGGCCCGCTACCGCGGCAGCGTGCTCGGCTTCCTCTGGAGCTTCGTCAACCCCCTGCTGCTGCTGCTCACCTACACCCTCGTCTTCACCGTGATCCTGCCGGGTCGGCAGTCACAGAACATCCAGCCCTACTTCCTCTTCTTCTTCTGCGGCATCCTGCCCTGGACCTGGTTCGCCGCCTCCGTCGGCGAGTCGGCGGGCGTCATCATCGCGAGCGGCAACCTGATCAAGAAGGTGCTGTTCCCGGCCGAGGTGCTGCCCACCGTCACCGTGCTCGCGAACCTCGCCCACTTCCTGCTCGGGCTGCCGATCCTCTTCCTCTTCCTGGCCCTGAAGGGCAAGCTCGCCTGGACGGCGCTGCTTCTGCCGCTGCCGATCCTGGTGCAGTTCGTGCTCTCGCTCGGCCTCGCTCTCTTCGTCTCGGCGCTCACCGTGCACTTCCGCGACATCCAGAACATCCTCGGCCACGTGCTGCACCTGTGGTTCTTCGCGACGCCGGTGCTCTACGACTACGCCGCGATCCCGGAGGGCTCGCCGCTGCGCCAGGTGCTGCGGCTCAACCCGATGACGCACGTGCTCGTCATGTACCAGCAGCTGCTCTTCCACGGGGCGATCGACCACTGGCGCGGCCTGTTCCTCGCCCTGCTGGTGGGGGTGCTCGCCTTCGCCGCGGGGGCCTTCCTGTTCGACCGCCTCCGCGACACGCTGCCGGAGGAGGTGTGAGCGCCGTCCCGCCGCCGCGCCGCCACGCGATCGAGGCGCGAGGGGTGTCGAAGCTCTACCGCCGCTTCGTGCACCGCAACCAGTTCAAGACCCTGAAGAGCGCGCTGCTCACCGGCAGCCTGCTCTCCGACCTGCGCCCGGAAGAGACCTTCACCGCGCTCGACGACGTGTCCTTCGACGTGCCGCGGGGCTGCACCTTCGCGGTGATCGGCGAGAACGGCTCGGGCAAGTCGACGCTGCTCAAGCTGATCGCGGGCATCACGAAGCCCACGCGCGGCAGCCTCACCGTCGACGGCCGGGTCTCGGCGCTGATCGAGCTCGGCGCCGGCTTCCACCCCGAGATCTCCGGGCGCGAGAACGTGATGATCAACGGGATCATGCTCGGTCTCACCCGCAAGCAGGTCGAGCGCCGCTTCGACGAGATCGTGGACTTCTCGGAGCTGCGTGAGTTCATCGACGCGCCCGTCAAGACCTACTCCTCGGGCATGTACATGCGGCTCGGCTTCGCGGTGGCGATCCACGTCGAACCGGAAGTCCTGCTGATCGACGAGGTGCTGGCGGTCGGCGACGAGGCCTTCACCCGCAAGTGCCTCGACAAGATCGCCGAGTTTCGCCGCCGGGGTCGCACGATCCTGTTCGTCACGCACAGCCTGGGCCTGGTCGAAAAGATGTGCGACGACGCGCTGTGGCTGCACCACGGCCGCGCCGTCGACCGCGGCGATCCCAAGCGTGTCGTCGACGCCTACCTCACCCACGTCGCCGGAGGCGAGGAGACGCAGCTGCGGGCGCAGCAGATGGCGGCGCTGGCCGCGGCCGGCGCCGCCTTTGGCGCGGCACCGGCCGAGACACCCGGCAGCCGCGAAGAGCGGGCGGCGGGCGGTTACCGTCCCGGCCGCTGGGGCAGCCGCGAGGTCGAGATCCGCTCCCTGCGCTTCCTGGACGCGCGCGGTCGCGAGCGCCACGTCTACGTGCCCGGCGAGAGCGTGACGATCGTGCTGCAGGTCCACGCCGAGAAGCCCGTCGCCGACTTCGTCTTCGGCCTGGGCCTCTTCTCGGCCGAGGGCACGAGCGTCTACGGGACCAACACGGACATCGAGGGCTACCGGCCCCTCCGGCTCGAAGGCGCGTCGGAAGTGCGCCTGAGTCTCGAGGGCCTCAGCCTCGTCGAGGGCACCTACCAGGTCGACGTCGCCGCGCACCGCCGCGACGGCACGCCCTACGACTACCACCGCGGGCTGCATTCGTTCCGCGTCAAGAGCCGGGTCAAGGACGTCGGGCTCTACCGCCCGGCCCACGCCTGGTCCTTCAGCGGCGGCGCGTCGCTCACGCCGCCCGAGCCGCGCGCCGAGCTCGACCTCTCGGACGAGCCGGTGGCCTGAGCGCGCCCGCCGCGGGCGAGCGCTATGCTTGCATGGTGGTCGAGAAGCGCACGACGGCGACGCCGCTCGACGAGCTCGCGGCACGACGCAGGGAGTGGCGCGAGCGCGCCCTGCGCCTGGTGCTGACGAACGGCTGTTTCGACCTGCTGCACCCGGGCCACGTGGCCCTTCTCGAGGCTGCCCGCAGCGAGGGCGATCGGCTGGTGGTGGCGCTCAACGCCGACGACTCGGTCCGCCGGCTCAAGGGCGCGGACCGCCCCATCGTGCCGCAGGCCGAGCGCGCCGAGCTGCTGCTCGCGCTCGAGGCGGTGGACCACGTCGTCGTCTACTCCGAGCCGACACCGATCGAGGTGGTGCGCGCCCTGCTGCCCGACGTGCTGGTGAAGGGCGCCGACTGGGCCGAGGACGCGATCGTGGGCCGGGCCGAGGTCGAGGCGGCCGGGGGTCGCGTCGTGCGCGCCCCGCTCCTGCCGGGGCGCTCCACCTCCTCGATCCTCACCCGCATCCGCCAGCCGTGAGCCCGCCCGCCGCCTGGCTCGCGAGCCTCGCCGAGCTGCCGGCGTTCGTCACCGCCCGCACGGCGCTCGCCGGCCGTGGCCGCGTCTCGCTCAGCGGCCCGGGGGGTCCGGCGCGCGCCCTCGTGCCGCTCCTGCTCGCCGAACCGCCGCTGCTGGTCGTCGTGCCGCGCGAGCGCGACGTCGACGAGCTGAGCCAGGACCTGCGCACGCTGGCCGCCGAGGCCGGTCTCGAAGGCGCAGTGTTGTCCCTGCCCGCGCCGGGCCCGCCGCCTTTCCGCGGGCTGCCCCGCCACGCCGATGCCGCCGCGCGGCGCTCGGCGGCCCTGCTGCAGGCGCGCTCTGGCCGCCCGCGGGCGCTCGTCGCCTCGCCGTACGGGCTCCTGCGCCCGAGCCTCGCGCCGCACCTGCTCGAGACCCGCGTCGTCAGCCTTCGCCCGGGCGACGAGATGACGCCCGAGATCCTGCTCGAGGCCCTCGACGAGGGCGGCTACGTGCGCGAGGACCCGGTCACGGCCGCCGGCCAGGTCGCCCGCCGCGGCGGCATCCTCGACATCTTTCCCTCCGACCGCGACGAGCCCGTCCGCATCGAGTTCTTCGGCGACACGGTCGAGAGCCTGCGCCTGTTCGACCCCGAGAGCCAGCGCGCGACCGGGCCGCTCGAAGTCCTGGTCACGCTGCCGCTCGCGGACGTCTTCGCCACGCGCTCGGTGCTGCGGGCGCTGCGACCGATCCTGGAAGCGCGCTTCGCCCGTCGCCGGGAACTGGCCGCGCTGCTCGAGTCGCTGGAGCGCGGGCTGCTGCCCGACGGGCTCGTGGATCTCGTCCCGCTGGTGCCCGGCGCGACACAGCCGCCCTGGACCCACCTGCCCCCCGGCCCGGTCGTGGTGGTGGAACCGGAGCTCGTGCGGGCGGAAGCCGAAGGCTTCTGGGCCCGCGCGGTCGAGGATCGGCAACGGCGCACGGACGGGCTGCACCCCGAGCCCGAGGAGGCCCTCGTCCGGCCCGCCGAGCTTTTCGCCCGCCTCGACGAGGCGCCGGTCTTGTCGCTGCGCGAGGTCGCGACCGAGGCGGAAGCGCTGCACCTCGCCTGCCGGCCCGCCGCCTCGTACGCGGGCGACATCCGCCGCCTCGCCGAGGACCTGCGCGGCCGGCGCGCGACCACGATCGTCTTCCTCGGCAACAGCGGCCGCGCCGACCGGCTCGCCGACGTGCTGCGCGAGGACGGCCTCGCGGTCGGCGAGGGCAGCGCCGTCCTCACCCGGGTGGGCGCTCTCTCGCGCGGCTTCGAGCTGCCCGAGGCCGGCCTCGTCGTCCTGGCCGACGGCGACGTCTTCCCGGAGGAGGTCCACCTGCACCCGCGCGGGCGGCGGCGCGGCCTGCGCGGCTTCCTCTCGGACTTCCGCGACCTCAAGGTGGGCGACCTCGTCGTGCACGAGGAGCACGGCATCGGCCGCTTCCTCGGGCTCGAGACGCTCGAGGTGGGCGGCACGCTGCGCGAGTTCATGGTCCTCGCCTATCACGGCGGGGACAAGCTCAAGGTGCCCGTCGAGAGCTTCGACCGCATCCAGAAGTACGCGAGCGCCGAGGGCGCCCGCCCCGCGATCGACAAGCTCGGCTCGGGCGTCTGGGAGAAGACCAAGACCCGCGTCAAGAAGGCGATGCGGGACATGGCGCAGGAGCTGCTGCGGCTGTACGCCGAGCGCAAGGCGCGCCCGGGCCACGCCTTTGCCGGCGAGAGCCCCTGGCAGCACGAGTTCGAGGAGTCCTTCGAGTACGAGGAAACGCTCGACCAGGCGCAGGCGATCGCCGACGTCGCCCGCGACATGGCCTCGCCGGCCCCGATGGACCGGCTGGTCTGCGGCGACGTCGGTTACGGCAAGACCGAGGTGGCGATGCGCGCCGCGATGCGCTGCGTGCTCGACGGCAAGCAGGTCGCGCTGCTCGCGCCCACAACGATCCTCGCCTTTCAGCACTGGAAGACCTTCCGCAAGCGCTTCGCGCCGTTCCCGGTCACGGTCGAGATGATCTCGCGCTTCCGCACCCCGAAGGAGATCAGGGCCGTCCTCGCGCGGCTCGCGCACGGCGGCGTCGACGTGCTGATCGGCACCCACCGCCTGCTCTCGAAGGACGTGCAGTTCCGCGACCTCGGCCTGATGGTCGTCGACGAGGAGCAGCGCTTCGGCGTCGCGGCGAAGGAGAAGCTGAAGCACCTCAAGACCAGCGTCGACAGCCTCACGCTGTCCGCCACACCGATCCCGCGCACCCTGCAGATGGGCCTCAGCGGCATCCGCGACATGTCGGTGATCGAGACCCCGCCGCGGGACCGCCTGGCGATCCAGACCTCGGTCGTGAAGTTCTCGACCGACGTCATCGGCGCGGCCATCCGCCAGGAGCTGGCCCGCGACGGCCAGGTGTTCTTCGTCCACAACCGCGTCGAGTCGATCTACTCGCTCGCGGGCCTCGTCCAGCGGCTGGTGCCCGAGGCGCGGGTGGCCGTGGCGCACGGGCAGATGCCGGAGGCGGAGCTGGAGAAGGTCATGCTCGCCTTCGTCGAGGGCCGGGCCGACGTGCTGGTCGCCACCACCATCGTCGAGAACGGTCTCGACATTCCGCGGGCCAACACGCTGCTGGTCAACCGAGCCGACCGCTACGGCCTCGCCCAGCTGTACCAGCTGCGCGGCCGTGTCGGCCGCTCCGACCGGCGCGCCTTCGCCTACCTGCTCGTGCCGCCGGACACCGTCCTCTCCGAGGTGGCGCGCAAGCGCCTGGCCGCGATGCGCGAGTTCTCCGACCTCGGCGCGGGATTCCGCATCGCGGCACTCGATCTCGAGCTGCGCGGGGCGGGCAACCTGCTGGGGGGCCAGCAGAGCGGCCACATCCAGGCGATCGGCCTCGACCTCTACGTCAAGCTGCTCGAGCAGGCGATCCTCGAGCTGCGCGGCGAGGCCCCGCGCGAGGCCCCGCGCGCCGCGCTCAACCTGCGGCTCGAGATGCGCATCCCGCCCGACTACGTGCCCGAGACCCACCAGCGGCTCTCGTTCTACAAGCGCCTCAGCCAGCTGCGGGACGCCGCGGAGATCGAGCCCCTGCGCGCCGAGCTGCGCGACCGCTACGGCACCCCCCCGGCCGAAGTGGAGGGCTTGCTGCGCTTTGCGCAGCTGCGGCTGCTCGCCGAGTCGGTGCTCGTGACCGAGGCGAACCTCGCCGCCGCGACACTCGTGCTGCGCTTCGACCCGCACACACCGGTGCGGCCCGAGACCCTCGTCCGCCTCGCCCGAAGCCGCCCGGGCGCCACGGTCCTGCCGGACGGCCTGCGCTGGCCGCTGCTCGGCGCCCGGCCGCTCGACGGGCTCGGCGCCTTGCTCGACGAGCTGCGTGCGGGCCTATAATCCGGGCCCCATGCCGCGCCTGCCCGCGTTCGCCGCGCTCGCCTGCCTCGCCCTCGCCGGCTGCGAGGGCCGCGACCCGGTGATCCTCAAGCTCGAGGGCGAGCGCATCCGCCGCAGCGACTTCGAGCGCCACGTGGCCGCCGTCGAGGCGCGCGACCTCGGCCCGCTGTCCCTCGAGGCGCGGCGCGGGCTGCTCGAGACGTTCCTCGAGCAGCGGGCGCTCGTGATCGAGGCGCGGCGCCAGGGCCTGCTCTCCGCCAGCGCGGCCGCCGACCAGGAGCTGCCGGCGGTCACCCGCCTCCTCGCCTCCGCCGTGCC
>JBGASI010000655.1:0-2455 GCA_044229815.1 Vicinamibacteria bacterium
GAGACGGCGACGACGACCTCTGCGGGCTGCTCGAGGACGAACGGGCGCTCGGCGAGCGCGAGGGCGGCGGCGAGGGGTGCAACAAGGGCGAGGGGCAGCATCGGTGCGACGGGAGTATAGGGGGCGTCGCGTGACGGCGGGTCGACAGCGCAAAGTCAGGCGGACGCCCGGGGAAAGTCACGGGCGCGGGCGAGGCTCTCGGCAACCCGAACCATCGTCTCAGTGTTCGTGCTGGAGGAAGGAAGTCATGAAGCGAACCCTCGCGACCGTCGTCAGCCTGCTCCTCGCTGCCTCGGCCCACGCCCAGGTGGACAGGGCTACCCTGTCCGGCCTCGTGCGCGACGCCTCCGGCGGCGTCGTGGCCGGGGCGGCGATCACCGCCACCAACGCCGCGACGAACGTGGCGACCCACGCCCGGACGAACGACTCCGGCAACTACCTCGTCGTGAACCTGACGCCGGGGCGCTACCTCGTCGAGGCGGAGGCCGGCCAGTTGCAGAAGGGCGTGCGCACGGTGGTGCTCGAGGTCGGGCAGCGTGGCGGGGTGGACTTCACGCTCGGCGTCGGCGGCCTGGCCGAGTCGGTCACGGTCGAGGAGCCGCAGCGCCTGCTGAACACGGAACAGGCGACGCTCGGCAGCGTGATCGACCAGAACGCCGTGGCCCGGCTGCCGCTCGCGATCCGCAACTGGGACGACCTGCTGGCGCTGGTGCCCGGGGTGCAGGGCGACCGCTTCACGGAGCAGGGCGGGGGCACCTCGTTCGGGCGCACGGGTGGCGTCAACGTCCACGGCGCCCGCGCGCTGCAGAACAACTTCCTGCTCGACGGGGTCGACAACAACAGCATCTCGGAGAACGTGCAGGAGCTGACGACCCAGGTGTCGCGGCCGTCGGTCGACGCGATCCAGGAGTTCAAGGTGGTCACCAGCCCCTACGCGGCCGAGTACGGCCGCTCGCCCGGGGCGGCGGTCAGCGTGTCGACCAAGTCGGGCACGAACGCCGTGCACGGCACGGCCTACGATTTCTACCGCAACGACAGCCTCGATGCGAACGACTTCTTCTCGAAGCGGGCCGGCGCGGCCAAGCCCGCCAACGACCAGAACCAGTTCGGCGGGAACCTCGGCGGGCCGGTGGTCAAGGACAAGGCGTTCTTCTTCGTGGACTACGAGCGGACGCGCATCACCCGCGGCGTGACGCGGCTGACGCGCGTGCCCACAGAGGACGAGCGTGCCGGGCGCTTCTCGAGCAGCGTGCGCGACCCGCTGAGCGGTCTGCCCTTCCCCGGCAACGTGATCCCGGAGGGACGGATCGACCCCTACGCCGCGCAGATCCTGTCCCTCGTGCCGCTGCCGAACCAGTCCGGGGCGAACAACTTCTTCCGCCAGGCCGACCTGGTCGACAACTCCGCCCGCCTGCTCGGCCGCTTCGACGTGCACTTCGGCTCGGGCGACAGCGTGTTCCTGCGCTACATCCACTCGAGCCGGGACCGCCAGATCCCGGGCGCCTTCGGTGGCGTCGTGGACGGGACCGGCACCTCGGCCTTCGGCAACCAGAAGATCAAGACGAACGCCGCAGTGGCCGGCTGGACCCACGTGTTCTCGCCGTCCACGGTCAACGAGTTCCGCTTCTCCTGGTCGCGGGCGACCTCGGACGCCGTGCAGCAGCCGTTCGGCCAGGCGGCGCCCCCGGGCGCGACGATCCCCGGCTCGGTGACGGACCCGACGGTGGCGGGCGGCCTGCCGGGCATCACGATCGACGGCTACTTCGGCGGCTCGGGCCTCGGGCGCATCGGTTCGCCGGACTTCCTGCCGAAGTTCCAGCACACCGACCAGTTCGAGTTCATCGACTCGATCTCCTGGCTGCGGGCAAGCCACGCCTTCAAGCTCGGGGTCGACATCATCGCGCCGATGAAGAACCAGTACATGGACGTGCCGGCCACGCGCGGCGCCCTGCGCTTCCGCAACGGCTTCACCGGCAACCCGCTCGGCGACTTCCTGCTCGGCTACGTGTCCGACCTGCAGCTGTCGAACGTCTGGGTGGTGGAGCAGCGGCACTGGGCGGCCATGTTCTACGTCCACGACGACTGGCGGGTCAGCTCGAAGCTGACGCTGAACCTCGGGCTGCGCTACGACTTCATCACGCCGGCGCTCGAGGCGAACGACGCGCAGACGAACTTCGACCCGGCCGGCTCGGGCAGCCTGGTGTTCGCGAAGAGCGGGTCGCTCGAGCAGCGCGGGCTCGTCAAGCCGGACCGCAACAACTTCGCGCCGCGCGTCGGCTTCGTGTACCGGGCGAACGAGAAGACCGTGGTGCGCGGCGGCTACGGGGTCTTCTACAACCTGTTCGATCGCGTCGGCAGCGAGGACCAGCTCGCGCTGAACGTGCCTGGTTTGATCAACAACAGCGTGACGCAGACGTCGGGGTCGCCCGTGTTCTTCCTGAAGGACGGCTTCCCG
>JBGASI010000090.1:0-11294 GCA_044229815.1 Vicinamibacteria bacterium
GAGGGCCGTCAGCTCCGCCGCCTGGCCGAAACCCGCCCCGGGGCCGCTCGGCGGCGCCTGGGGCGCGGGGCGAGCCCGCTCCTCGGCGTAGGCCTTCCTCGCGAGCGCGAGGCACTCGGCCGCGAGCGGGTCGTTGTAGCCGCGCAGCGCGCGGCTGGCCGCGGCCAGGGCGCCGATTCCCGAGTAGTTCGCGAAGGGCATCGAATCCGCGTATACCCAGCGGTCGTCGGGAGTGCCGCTGCGGTTGCCGTCGATCTGGTATGGCTTCAGCGCCGGGTCGTAGATCAGGTTGTCGGTCTGCGTCGAGGCGTCGCCGAGGTGGTGATACCGGTGCAGCTCTCCGTCCACGATGCCGCGCACCAGGCGGCCGATGGAGCGGTACTGCGCCGCGATCTGCAGGGCGCCGTGCTCGATCTGCTGCAGGACGTCGGCCCTGCCGTCCGGCCGGTGGATGTCGACGAAGCGGAGCTCCTGGTCGACCAGCGTCTGGTCGTGCTGCGGCCGGAACGCCTCCCACGTCGCCACGAAGCTGGCGACCGTCATCGCGTGCGAACCCCCTTGGATGTCGAAGTCGCCCGCGTCGAACCAGCCGCCGACCGCCAGGCCCGGGATCCGCTGCCCCGGCTTGTAGGGAGTGTCGGTCGTGGCGCCCGTCCGGTAGCCGTCGAAGTGCTGCTCGTTGAGCGGCGCCTGCACCGCGTCGTCCAGGTGCGCCGCGCCGTGCCAAACGCGGTAGCCCTCGTTCACGAACATGTGGTCCATCTGGACGGGGAAGAAGACGTCGAGCGTCGGGTGCCAGACGCGCTCGTACACGTCGGGCGCGATCGGGAACGAGCCGGTCTTCTGCGTTCCGTACTGAATCCGATAGAGGCCGGGGTCCCTGACCGACGAGAAGTCGGCCACGACGTAGTTGTAGCGGAGGTACTTGCCCCAGGGCTGCACCTTCAGCTTGAGCTTCTCGGCCTGCGTGCCGTCCGGCCGCAGCTCGACCAGCGAGGCCGTCGGCAGCGGCGCGTCGTTCGCGTCCAGCTCGATCACGGCGCGCTTCGGCTGCGAGGGGTGGTAGCCCACCTGCGAGAAGCCGATCACGGGCGTGCGCGTCCAGCTCGGGATCGTGTGCGGCTCGACGGACCACTCGGCGACCTTGCCGGTGGCCTTCGTCGCCAGCGGCGTCCGGACCACGTACCAGCCGTTCTGGGCGAGGTTGCGGCCGTCGAGCAGCTGCAGCTCGCCCGTGAGCGAGCGGATCGCGACGCGGCGCTCGGGGTCGTCCGGCGCCATCAGCAGCGTTCTCCCCGTGGCGATCGGGAGCGGCTCGACGTAATCCCTGTGGCCGTGCAGGTCGAAGGTCGAGTGGCCCTCGTACTGCCGGATCTTCTTCTCGGGCGGCAGGGAGGTGACCGGCCCGTTCGGGTAGCGCGGGAAGATGCCGGGCCGGCCGTCGATCAGGTACGTGTGCTCCCAGTACTGCGAGGGCCGGAACTCGAGGTTGAAGCCGGCGCGGCCCTCGAGTGCCGCCGGGACGGGCTTGTCGACGAACACCGCGACCTTGACCCCGGCGGCCTGCGGCGTCACCACGAGCCGCGAGTCGAAGTCGAACGCCTCGTAGCGCAGCTTCACCTCGACGGTGTTGGTCTTCGGATCGACCTTTCGATCCACGACCTTCGGAATCTGGTCCCACTGCTCGGGCGTGGGGCTCAGGCGGACCGCGCCGCCGGTGGCCGTCCGGACGCCGTGGTGAATCAGCTCGACGCCGGCCGTCTTCTCGTCGAAGAACATGCCGTTGTACTCGTTCGTGAAGACGAGGACGTCGAGGCCCCGCTTGGCGAAGTACTGCTTGTCGTTGAGCGTCAGCGGCCCGTCCTCCCCGAGGGCGCCCGCGGCGCACAGGCCGAGGGCGATCATGAGGGCCGGGACGATGCGGGAGATCCGCACCAGCGATCCGCTGGTCCGATGCCTGGTCATGGTTCATCTCCGTTCACGAGGGTCGAAGGCATGAGAGCGCGGGCAGAGCCGGCGGGCGCCGACGACGACAGGTCGCATGATGCGAGCGCCCGCGTCCGTCGACAACCCGCCGCGGCCGGGTCGTGGCCTGCGACCGGGGCGCGGGGTTCTCCTAGGACCATGGTCCTACGACGTCCTCCGAGTGCGGTCGCGTGGATCGCGGGGTCGTCTCGTAGCAGAATCGCGTGCACGCGACGAAGAGCAGGCGGCGCCGGCAGCCGGTGCCGACGATTGTACGTCTGGGTCAGTGGCACGTGCGGGACCCGAGAGGAATGCGATGAGACCGACGAGCGGACTTCTTGTGATGACGTGGGGTCTGGCCGTTGCCTTCGGTGCTCCGCTGCCTGCCCAGGTGGCGACCGAGGTGCCGCCGGCGGTGCCCGGTGCCAGGCCCGCGGCAGTGGAGCGCGTCAAGATCCACGGGACGGCCCTCGAGGGCAACCTGGAAGGCGACGCCGTCGACCGCGACGCGATCGTGTTCCTTCCGCCGAGCTACGCGAAGGAGAAGTCGCGCCGCTACCCGGTCGTGTATGCCCTTCACGGCTACTCGATCGGCGCCGAGCAGTGGACCGGCGAGATCCACGTGCCCCAGACGATCGAGGGCGCCTTCGCCCAGGGCGCCGGGGAGATGATCGTCGTGCTGCCCGACTCGAAGACGGCGCACAACGGCTCCATGTACTCGAGCTCGCAGACGACGGGCGATTTCGAGCGGTACGTCTCGCACGACGTCGTCGGCTACGTGGATGCCCACTATCGGACGCTCCCCGGGCGGGCGAGCCGTGGCCTCGTGGGCCACTCGATGGGCGGCTACGGCGCCACGCGCATCGGCATGAAGCACGCCGACGTGTTCGGCAGCCTCTACGTCATGAGCCCGTGCTGTCTGGCTCCCCGGGGAGCCGGGCCAGCGGGCGCCGACCTCGAGAAGGCGGTCGCGGGCATGAAGACGCCGTCCGACGGCGCGGGCCTGCCGTTCTTCACGCGGGCGCAGCTGGCCACGGCCGCGGCGTGGTCGCCCAACCCAAGGAACCCGCCGCTGTTTCTCGACCTGCCGACGAAGGACGGCGTGCCGCAGCCGGACGTCCTCGCGAGGTGGGCCGCGAACTCGCCGCTCGCGTTCCTGGACCAGTACGTGGGCGATCTGCGCCGCTACCGCGCGATCGCGATCGACGTGGGCGACCAGGACGGCCTGCGCAACGACGCCGCCAGGCTGCACGAGGCCCTCGACAGGTACGGGATCGCGAACAGCTTCGAGGTGTACCCGGGCACCCACACGAGCCGGGTGGCGGACCGCTTCCAGAACCACGTGCTGAGATTCTTCGGGCAGAACCTCTGCTTCAAGGAAGGCTGTCGCTAGCCGCCCCTGCAGCGCACCCCGGGGCCCGGTTGACGCGGAGCCGTGCTCCCGCGGAGGATGCGACCTGACCCGGAGGCCCCATGTCCTTGAACCGCAGAGACTGGACCGTCGCGCTGGCGGCCGCGTGCGCCGTGCTCGCCATCGGCTCCGTCGCGCGCACCGCCCCGTCGGTGCTGACGTCGTCCGTGTTCGAGTGGAGCGCGATGAAGGCCGAGCCGACCGAGGCCGGCGAGGTGCGCCACGTGTTCCGGACCCCGACGGCGACGCTCGACGAGCTCGAGTGCCACATCACGACGCTGAAGGCCGGGGCCAAGTCGCACCCGCCGCACGTCCACCCGAACGAGGAAGTGCTGATCGTGCGCGAGGGCAACGTCGAGGTGTTCTACCAGAACGCCTGGCACTCGGCCGCTCCCGGGGCGGTCATCTTCCTGACCGGCACCGACCCGCACGGCCTGCGCAACGCGGGCAGCACCGCCGCGACCTACCACGTGCTCGCGTGGCGCTCGCCGGGCACGAAGCCGGCGAGCGGCGCGAAGGGCGACTGAGCCGGCCGGCTAGCGGCCTCGGTTGACCGCCAGCTCGTAGCGGGTTTCCGCCCCGTCGGCCGCGGTCACGACGATCGAGAACGCGTTGCGGCCGGGCTGGAGCGCCGCCTCGTAGGCAGCGTCCTTCTCGAGCTTCGTGCCGTTGACGCTCACCCCGCGGGAGTCGCGGGCCAGCGCGACGGGAGTCAGCGTCGCGACCGCGACGTCGGGGCCGACCGACGCGGAGTAGAAGAAGCGGAAGGGTCGGAACGACGGGCTCAGGCTGCCCGCGCCGATGCCGAGGCTGCGCAGCGCACCCTTCGTCGCGTGGACGTTGTTCGGGTCGTGGACGATCGTCGCGCGGCCGACGGTCGCGGCCAGGCCGAGCGAGACCTGCCCGCCCACGGTGCGCCGGTACGGCGTGCCGTGGAGCGAACCGTCGACGAGGCCCCTGGCGCAGGCGAGCAGCTGGCGCAGGTACGCCGTGCCGAGGGGCGAGCGGAACTCGCCCGTGTGGCCGCTGAGGATGGCGAGCGGGCGATCACCGACCCGGTCGAGGAGGTGCCGGAGGGAGCCGAGGTACTCCTCGATGGACATGGGCGTGAAGCCCATCCACAGGTCCCCGCTGCCCACGGCGTCACCGGTGTAGAGGTTGTTCTCGTACGAGTAGACGAGGGAACCGAAGGTGTGGCCCGGCACGTGGATCACCCCGACCGTCCCGCCACCGAGCGGGACCTCGTCGGCGTCGGCCACGAAGTGGACCTTCCCGGCATCCCCCTTCAGCAGCCGCTTCACGAGCTCGGCGTCCTCCGGGTGGACGTGGACCTTCTTGAGCTGCGGCACGCCGACGAAGCTCGACAGGCCCGAGACGTGGTCGAAGTGGTCGTGGGTGACGGCGATCTCGAGGTCGACGTCCTTGTTGCGCAGGACGTGCTGCCTGATGAACTCGTACAGGTTTCCCGTGCCCATCCCGGTGTCGATCACCAGGGCCTTGTCGGGGCGCTCGATCACGTAGACCGTGCCCAGGTAGTAGTCCCAGATCTGCGCGACCCCGCCCCCGAGGTCCCGCAGAGTGTAGAGCGCGCTCGGGGCCACCGTGCCGCGGTTCGTCCGCGACAGGCTCTGCTCGAACAGCCAGTTGTAGATGACCTCGTAGTCGTGAAACGCCGGCCGCCAGGCCTCGTGGGCGGGAAGGACCGCGCCCAGGCCCCATATCTGGGAGTTGAAGCCCACGGACTGGTCGCCGGCGGCGACCATCGCGTCCACGGCGTTCTGCGTGCCGCTCACCGGTGCGACGGGATCGTCGAGGGAGTGGACCGGCAGCACCGGGGTGTTGCGGATCCCCGCGAAGGCCTTCACGTCGGGCAGGAAGGCGTTGGCGTTCCCGCTGATCGGGATCGCGGCGGCGAAGAGCCCGGGATTCCGGAGCAGCATCGTCCAGGCGCCGGTGCCGCCCATGGAGAAGCCGACCACGTAGAGCCGGTCGGGGTCCACGTCCGGGTGGCCGGCCAGGAACTGCTTCAGCAGAGCGACCGTGTCGCGGTAGACCGGGTCTCGTCCCCAGTCGGCTCCGGGCGGAGCCTGCGGCGCCAGTACGTACGTCGGGTTCTTCGCGAGGTGGTCGCGCTCGACCCAGATCGTCGCCCCCTCGGAGGACGTGAGCTGCGCCAGGTTGTCCCGGCCGCGGGCCTCTTCTCCGTGGAGGAAGAGCACGAGCGGACGTTTGGCGGACGCGGCCTGCGGGCCGCCGGGAGCGAAGTACCGGTAGGGCAGGACGGACCCGCCCGACCGATAGGTGTCGGACTTGAAGAGCGGCGCGACCGGGGCCGCGGCAGCGACGACCCTCGCCGAGGCCACAGGGGGCGAGGCGATCGCCGTACGCGGTCGATAGAAGTCGGAACCGGTCCAATCGGGGCTTGCGGCTGAGACGAGCGGCGCGGCGCGAACGTAGCTCGCCGCGTCGTTCGGGTCGCCCGTGCCAGCGTACCTCGCCAACGAGGGATAGGGGTACACCGGGCGAGAGCGGTTCCCTCCAGCCGGCGGCCGCGCGATCACGGCGTCGGGCGCGACACCCCTCTCCACCCAGTCGAGGAGCGGCGTGAGCAGGTCGATCACGCTGGGGCCTTCGCCGCCGGAACAGTGGTAGACGCCCGGCAGGAGGTACAGGCGCTCGAACGCCCCCGTGCGTTGCCGGCCCAGCGCTCTCTCGACGGCCTCGTGGTAGGCGATGGTGTTGATCGGCGAGATGTGCGGGTCGGCCCAGCCGTGCCACAGGATCAGCTTGCCGCCCCTCCCCGCGAAGGCGGAGAGGTCGGGATCGGTCGCGTCGTAGAGCGGGTGCAGGGGCCTCAGCCGGTCGAAGGTGGCCCTGTCGAAGCGCAGGTCGCCCAGGCCGAAGCCTGCCGGGGGATTGCGCTCGAACACCAGGTTGCGCAGCGCGTCGAGGGCGATTCTCTCGCTGAAGATCGGCTGGTCGGCCGTGCGCGGCACGAAGACGCCGGCCCAGGCCAGCTCGGAACCGGGCTGCGGGCCACCGATCGTGAGTCGCTCGCCGGTCGCCGCGTCGCGGGGCCCGTCGTAGAGGCGTCGCACCGCCTCGACCTCGGCCGCCGTCAGGCAGTCGGCGGCAGGCTCCGACGGGTTCGCTCGACACAGCAGCGTGGCGGGCTCGAAACGGCAGGCGCGCGGGTCGGCGATCAGACCGTCGACCTGGCCGTCCTTCCCGTCGCACTCGGCCAGCACCGCCCGGTGCACGAGGGGCAGCCGTGAGGCCGCGAGGATCGCCTTGCCGTCGGCAGCCGTGTTGGAGCGCGCCTGCCACGCGTGGTACAGGCTGTTCTGCACCTGGAAGTTCATCGCCGGGGCGCCCGCGACGATGCCGTCGAAGTCGCCGGGGTAGCGCTGCGCCTCGACGAGCGCCTCGCGCCCGCCGTCGGAGCAGCCGGTGAAGTACGCGTGCGCCGCGTCGCGGCCGTAGAACGCGCGGATGAGCTTCTTCGACGCGACGGCGGTCAGGTGCACGCCGCGGTGCGCGAAGTCCTCGCGCTTGCGCGGATCCTGCCCGAACTCGCCGCCCATGCCCTGGTGCCCCATGTCGGTCGACGCGATCGCGAAGCCGCCGGCTTCCAGGGGCGCACAGCCGTCCGCGGCGCCGACCTCGAGCGAGGCGCGGCCGCACAGCCCCCCGCAGCCAACCTGGAGGTAGCGTCCGTTCCAGGCCTGGAGCGGCAGCTGCACCTTGAAGCCGATGGTCGGCGCGAGCACGCCCTCGACCGCGCAGACGGCCGCGCCGCGGCTCGAGGCCTCGGTGGCGCTCGTGACCCGGCTGCCCGCCCCGCCGACGTCGACGAGATCGATCCCGACGAGATCCGCGCAGGCGCGGCCGGCGCCCGCGTCGCCCGACTGGGCCCGGGCCGCTGTCGGCGCGATCACCAAGAGGACGAGCACCAGTCCCGTGCCCCCGGCCAGCGCCTGCTTCAGGAAACGCCGTCGGTTCCGACTGGCCATGGCTCCCCTCCGGATCAGACTCTCGGCGCCGCGGGCGACAGGGCGCTGCCGCCGACGCTACAGCCGGGGCTCGGCCGGGGTCAACAGGCCGACGTGAGAGTAGACTCCTTTCGTCGCCCGACGGCCCGCGCCGCCGGGTGCCCCGGAGGGTACATGGAGCGGACGAGGCGGGAGTTCATGCGTGAAGGCGCCACGCTCGTGGTCGGGGCGGCGCTCCTGTCCGAGGCGCCGTCGCTGCGGGCGGCCCCGGCTGCGGCCGTGAAGTGGCCGATCGGCTGCTTCAACCGGCCGTGGACGAAGTGGACCTTCGACGAGACGCTGAAGGCGGTCAAGGCCGCGGGCTACGGCACCACGGGGCTGCTGTCGCGCACGAAGGCCGATCCGTTCATCGCGGCCGACTCGACCCCCGAGTACCTCGACGGCCTCAAACGCTCGCTGGCCGCGAGCGGCCTCAGCGTGAACATGGGCGCCCTCGGCAGCCGTCACGACGTCCCGCTCGAGGAGACCGTCAAGAGCCTCGAGAAGCAGATCGACAACGCGGCGTTCCTCGGCCTGAAGTACGTGATGTCGTTCGGCACCGACCAGCCGGCGCAGTTCGACCAGTACTTCCAGTCGATGGCCCGGGCCGCGGCCCACGGCGCCGAGAAGGGCGTGCAGGTGGTGATGAAGCCGCACGGCGGCAGCAGCGGGGCGTCGGACGAGATCATCGCGGCCATGAAGAAGGTGGGCCACGCGAACTTCAAGATCTGGTACGACGCGGGCAACATCATCCACTACACGGGAAAGGACCCGGTCGAGGAGCTCAAGCCCATCGTCCAGTACGTGACGGGCTTCTGCGCCAAGGACTGCGCCGAGCCGAAGGGCGACGTGATGATCCAGTTCGGCGCCGGCAAGGTGGACTTCCCGGGCGTCTTCAAGGTCCTCAAGTCGTCCGGCTTCGACGGGCCGATCATGGTCGAGTGCTGCGCCGTGGGCGACACGCCGGAGGCGACGGCCCAGAACGCCCGCGCCAACCGCGAGTTCCTGGAGAAGGTGCTGGCGGCGGTCTGACGGTCGCACCCGTTCTCCGGGGCGCTCGGATCCTCTCGATTCGTTCCGCGTCGCCAAGTGCGGGAGAGAGGCCGCAGTCTACCGCGACCGAGGGCGATCGCGTCTCTCCTCGCGCGGTACTCCCGACGCTGACAGCCTGCGAGGTCCGCTCACTTGCCGGTCAGGCACAGGCCGAGCAGCAGGAAGAAGAGCCCGGCGCCGATCACGGCCAGGCCGATCGCCGTCAAGAGCGCGGCCTTGAGGCAGCCCCTCGCGGTGTTGCCCGCGGACGCGGGCGCGGATCCGCCTGCGGCGGGCGGCCGGGAGCCGACCGAGGGCTCCTCGCGGGATGGACCGAGACCGAGCGGCTCGCTCATGACACCTCCCGATCGGCGACGGCCCGACGGCCGTCGCGATGAAGGATGTTGTAGACGTCGAACGGCACCAAGCGGCCGTCCGGGCTGACGATGTGCACGCACGAGCGCTTCAGCGAGCGCAGGTCGAGGCTCCACGCGTCCATGAACTGGGTGATGGTGACGCGGAACACGTCCTGGTAGCCGAGGGGCGGGATCGCGCCCTTGGCGGGTGCGCAACACAGGCCGGCGAGGTCGGGCGTGGCGGCGATGCCCGGTGTGGCGACCGAGAACAGGCGGCCGAGCCGCGCGCGAACGGCCGGATCCTGCTCGTAGGCGATCGTGTCGCCGCCCGCGGCGGCCAGCGCGGCTGGATCCACGAAGCGCGACAAGGCAACCCAGCGACCGCCCACCCGGACGGCGTAAGCCATCGCGATCGCCTCGGGATGGCAGGGCACGGGCACGACGTCGGCCTCGGCAAACAGCGACTGCTGCCGGAGCAGGGCGTCGCGCACGTCGCTCAGCGTGAGGCGGGGTTCCGCGGGGACGCCGGAGAGCCGCCCGGCGTGCTGGACGGGCTGGAGCGACACGCCGCGAACGCCCGGGTGGGCAAGGGCGAAGTCGAGGATCTCCCCGACCTCCCCGTCGTTCACGCCGGGCACGAGCGTGACGACGAGCGTCGCGGGGATGCCGTGATCCTGGAGCGCCTCGAGCGCGCGCGAGCGAACCAGGGTCAGGTCCGACCCACGCAGCTGCCGCAGGCTCGAGGCCCGCAGCGAGTCGAACTGCAGGTAGACCTCGAACCCCGGGAGATAGCCGGCGAGGCGTCGCGCGAGGTCGGGGTCCTCGGCCAGGCGGCGGCCGTTGGTGTTGAGCATCAGGTGGCGGACAGGCCGGGCTCGCGCGGCGTCGAGGATCGCGAAGAGCTCGGGGTGCAGCGTGGGCTCGCCCCCGCTCACCTGCAGCACGGCCAGCTCGCCCTCCGAGGCGATGGCGGCGTCGAGCATCGACTCCACCTCCGCGAGCGAGCGGTCGGCTCCCGCGGGCCCGGAGTCCGCGTAGCAGACGCCGCAGCGCAGGTCGCAGCGCGCCGTGATCTCCAGCACCGCCACGCAGCTGTGCTGTTCGTGGTCGGGGCAGAGCCCGCAGTCGAACGGGCAGCCCTGGCGGCGGTCCGTCAGCCGCACGCGCGGCGGGGTCGGCGGCCGCGCCGCCCGCCGGCCGGCCAGCCACCACGAGGAGTCGCCGGAGACCCTCACCTCCTGCCGGCCGTGCCGGGGACAGAACTTCTCCATGTACACGCCGTCGCTGCGGGCCCGCACCTTCGCGTCGACCTTCACGAGGCACTCCGGGCACAGGGCGACCGTCAGCTCACAGGTGCCGTCGAACGCGGGCGCCTCGGGCAGCGAGCCCCACTCGGCCGCGGGAGGCGTCACGTCCTCGACCCGGCCGCAACAGGTGTCGTTCCAGTGGCGAGCCGTGTAGGCGATGCCGGCGAGCGCAGCGACCTGGATCGCGCTCAGGGGGAAGAACGGTGGGAGCGCGCGGGGTTTCAGGAACTCCACGCCGAAGCGGAAGACGAGGTACGCGAGCAGGAACTGGCTGAACATGCAGCCGCGCTGCCGGCCGCTGCGCACGCGCCAGACGAGCACGGCCGCCACCGCGATCAGGAACGCGATCTCGTACAGCTGCGTCGGGTGTCGGGCGAGGCCGTCGCCGAAGTCGACTCCCCACGGCAGGCCGGTCGGCAGCCCGTAGGTGTGGTCCGTCAGCCCAGCGAAGAAGCAGCCGAGTCGTCCCACGCACATCCCGAGGATCAGCGGAAACACGTACACGTCGCCGCTCGGGTGCGCGAGCCGGAGCCGCTGCTTCGCCAGCTGGACACCCATCCAGCCGCCGAGCAGGGCGCCCACGATCGTCTTTGCCTGGAAGACCAGCTGCCAGTCCCCGCGCCGCCCCCACTGGGCCGGGAGGCTGTCGAGCCAGCCGAGGCCGCGGGCGCCGACGAGGGCCCCGAGCACGGCTCCCGCGAGGACCCACACCGTCTGCTCGAGAGACAGGCGCGGTCCGGACGGCCATCTCCTGCGCAGCGACAGATACAGCCGGAAGCCGGCCGCGTAGGCCGCACACTCGAGCAGCTGATGGACGGAAAGGGCCCACGGCCCGATCTGGACCGGGACGGGGAACGTCACGCGTTCGCCGCCGTCTCCGGAGCCACGCGCGCGCCCTGGAGGAGGCCTCGCTCGAAGGCGAGGAGGGTGGAAGCGACGAGGCCGACGTAGAGCAGCTCGGTCGTCTCCTCCCAGGCACCGAACCAGACCTGGTCGTCGGCGAAGGCGGCCAGCAGCAGCAGCCTCAAGAAGCTGAAGGACATGGCCCCGACCGCCGCCGACAGCAGGCGCTTCGCGACCGGCACCGGCCGTCGCTCCAGGAAGAGCAGGACGGCCGCGCACGCCAGCAGCAGGGCGATCGTGATCACGGGGAGAACCCGCAGCTCGTAGACCTGGTGAACGATCGGGTGAC